>DUFE01000028.1 GCA_011170385.1 Dehalococcoidia bacterium
CGGACTGCCCAATGATATGGTCTTCGAGCTGCACGGCAATACGCAGTGGGTGGTGTGTCTGGGCTGCCACCGGTGCTATCCCTTCGAACAGATAGTAGCCGAACTGGAGGGAGATGAAGAAATCCCCGATTGCCAGGCGTGCCACGGCATTCTAAAGCCGGATGCCGTCTTCTTCGGTGAGCCACTGCCGGAAAAGACATTAAGAGAGGCGGCGTCGCGCTCGTGCAACTGCGATTTGTTCATTGTTATCGGCTCCACGCTAACGGTCTATCCGGCTGCCTATATGCCGTTCTACGCCCTCGAAGCTGGAGCCAAACTGGTCATCATTAACCTGAGCGATACTCCAATGGACAGGCAAGCCGAAGTGCTGGTCAGGGCTAGAGCCGGAGAGCTTATGCCGCTGGTGTTACAGCAAGTCAAATAGGAGCCGAACTGATCGTCTAAAATTTCGTTGCTCTGGCTACCAGCTCGGAAATATCCATAGCTTTAAGGGATTCCTCATAACCTGTAGCTTTTATGGCGTCCTCGAACATTTGAAGGCAGAAGGGGCAGGCGGTGGCGATGGTTCCGGCTCCGGTCTTCTTCGCCTGCTCGATGCGCATCTCGCTGATGCGGCTACCGGTGGTTTCTTCCTGCCACATGCGTCCGCCACCGCCGCCACAGCATAAGCTTTTCCAGCGGCTGTCCTTCATCTCTATCAGCCTGGCACCGGGCAGCCTGTTCAAGATGTTGCGCGGCGACCGGAAGATTTCGTTGTATCTGCCCAGGTAGCAGGGATCGTGATAGGTAATCGCCCCGCCGGCAGCGCCGGTAATTTTAAGCCTGCCTTCCTCGATAAGTTGGGCTATAAACTGGCTATGGTGTATTATCTCAAAATCGCCGCCGAAGCGGGGGTACTCGTTCTTCAGCGTGTTGTAGCCGTGCGGGCAGATAGTGATAATCTTCTTGACGCAGTAGCCCTTGAGAGTTTCTATGTTCTTCTCCGCCTGCATCTGGAACAGGTACTCGTTGCCCAGCCGCCGGGCGGGCTCACCGCAGCAGCTTTCCCGGTTTCCCAGAATGCCGAAATCGACGCCGGCAAGCTTCAGTATTTCAGTCATGGAGCGGGTTACCTGCATACTTCTTTCCTCCAGCGCCCCGGTACAGCCCACCCAGAGAAGGGTATCCGTATCGCCACCCTTATCCAGTATCTTTATATCCAGTCCTTCCGCCCAGTCGGTGCGGGAGGCTGCCGAACCCCGCCACGGGTGACCTCTATTTTCAATGCTGCGTAGCGCCCCTTCCGCCGACTCCGGCATCAACGCCTGCTCCATCACCAGGTTACGCCTGAAGTCCACAATCTTGTCTATGTGCTCGACCCCCACTGGGCAGATGTCATCACAGGCGCGGCAGGTAGTGCACGCCCAGATTTCTTCCCGCGATATTACTTCACCGGGTAAAATCAGGGTGGAGTTACCGGCAGAGCTCTCCACCTTGAGGAGCCCCGGCGCGACATCCATCCTGTGTTTCTTGAGGTCCAGGATGAGGTTCTTCGGGTTGAGCGGCTTGCCGCTGGCGGTTGCCGGGCAAACGTCCTGGCACTTGCCGCAAGAGACGCAGGCGTAAAGGTCAAGTAGCTGCTTGCGGGTGAAATCTTTTATACCAGAGGCGCCGAAGCTTTCCGCTGTCTCCAGGTCGATAGAGCGCAGCTCACCTTTGGGCAGCGGCGAGCGATAGAAGTGGTTGCACAGCGAGGCTATAATATGCAGAAATCTCGAATGGGCGATGAACACCAGGGCAAACAGAGCTATCGCCCAGTTGCCCCAGAACAGGACGGTATTGGCTGTCTGTACAGTACTTGTATTGCTATTATCGAAGATATTGCTCAAGGTGTTGCTTACCGGTGGAATAGCGCCCATCCCGGAGGGGGGATAACCGAGGGCGGTATCGGCAGATGTCATAAAAAGGTAGGTCGCCGGGATGGCGATAACCGTTAGCAGTATCACCAGCGCCTCCGCGGTTTGCTCACCCTTCAGCCTGGCGGGCTTGATTACATAGCGGCGGAAGATGCCCCACAGAGCAGCGATTATCACCAGCGGTGAGATAATATCGAGAATCCAGGTGTAGTAGTAAAAGAAGGCGGTGTTATCCAGCGTTGCCGAAACACCGAAGCCGGCACCGATAATCACGAAAACCAGATAATAAACTGCGAAAACGATAAATCCCAGCGGGAAGATGGCGTGTGTGATACTGGCCCTGTCTTTTGGTGAGAAGTATTTAAGCTGCTCCTGGTGCACCAGTAGGGTGACCAGCGTCGATAAAGCACGGCGTCCCTTCTGTTCAGGGCTCTTTTCTTTGCGACCCAGGGAAAGATAACGAAACAGGCGGTAGGCATGCTGGCAGAAAAGGAAAACGGCTAGCGCGGTCAGGAACCAGAAGATGCCATATTCCAGGGTGCTCAAGTACGATTCGCTAGCCGGCGGCAAAGCTCTCTACCTCCATACCTCGGTCAGCTATAGTTAAAGTACTAATGTCTCTGGGGTTTCCTTTCCGTCCAGGCTTTTCTGTCCCTGATGTCGCGGTCAAAGAACAGGCGATTTAGGAAAAGCTCCGCCGCTGGCACGGAGCGGCTGATTTCGTCTCTCGGCGTTATCACCCTGGTCAGCAACCCCAGCAGCATCAGTGCAATGAAGCCGAGCGTAACCGGCAGTCTGTCTGCGTCTGCTATCCCCAGCGGCTGGCTGAGAAACCAGCTGAATAAAGGCAGTGATGTCAGGGCGAAGAACACCCCAAGAGCGACCTGCTTAATCGGCGCCAGGGTGTAGGGCATGATGAATATTATCAACCCCAACCAGGGTGAAATGGCGGTGATGACGCCGAGGCTGGTGAAAACACCGCGCCCGCTGCTCTTGAAGCCGAGGAATATAGACCAATTGTGACCGGCAATAGTAAAGAGACCTACCGTGATTTGTGCAGTGGCATCCAGACCCAGCAGCCGGGCTGTCCATACTGCCAGCACTCCTTTGCCGATGTCGAGGATGGTTACAAGGACAGCCAGCCGCCAGGAGGCAACGCGCATCACGTTGGAGGCGCCGATTTTACCGGTGCCATGCTGTCGTATATCGATGCCTCGGAACCATTTCACCAGCAGGTAACCGATGGGCACCGAGCCGAGAAGGTAACCACCAATTATCAAAAGACCGAATTCCAGGGGTATAGCTCCTCCTACCTTAAGGGTTGGTTGTCACCGGTCCCCGCCGCCTGGCAAGAACCGTCAACCGCTCCAGCACTTCGTTCGGCACGCCGGCGCTGCCCAGCATCGTCTCGGTGCTGTCGTCATTGCCGTGGTAATCGCTACCGCCGGTGGCGATAAGATTATACTTTTCAGCCAGTTCGGCAAGGTATTTTCTTTTAACCTTGTCGTAGTCGTTATAATATACTTCCATCCCCACCAGCCCGATTTTTTTCAGGTTGGCGATCATCTCCTCTGGCTCGTTTATCGTCAGCGGGTGCGCCAGCACCGGCGAGCCGTCGGCGTTTATTATCAGCACCACCGCCTCCGCTGGCGTTATCTTGTGCCGCTCGACGTAAGCCGGACCACCCAGCCCAAGGTATCTATCGAAAGCCTCCTTGAACGAGGTTACGTAGTTCTTTTCCAGCATAGCTTGGGCGATGTGTGGCCTGCCGACGGAGCCGTCGCCGGCAAGCTGGCGGACTCGCTGCCAGTCTATGTTTATATCCATCTTGGCGAGCTTGTCAATTATCGCTTTAGCCCGCTCCAGCCTCGAGTTACGTAAGCTGTCGAGGGCTGCTTTGAGCCCGGGATCGGTGCAGTTAATGAAGTAGCCGAGCATGTGGACCTCGCTGCCGGGGGCAAGGGTGCTGATCTCTACGCCGGGTATGACTTTGAGCTGTGGAAAGGTTTTAGCCGCCGCCAGCGCTGCGGCGATGCCATCGATGGTATCATGGTCGCAGATGGCGATGGCTTTCAGCCCCAGACCTGCGGCTTTACGCACGATTTCTTCGGGGCTGTACCTGCCGTCGGAAGCGGTGGTGTGGACGTGGAGGTCTACCCCACCGGTCACTAGTCCACCTCCCAGCAGATTCTCTCTATGCCCGTCGCCAGACCTGTCCCCCTGTCTATTTCGATCAGTATGGCGTTAAAGGTAACCCTGCCTTTGCCTACGGACAGGCGGTTGGGTATCATCGTCAGGAAGCGCTCCAGCACAGCATCTATATCATCGCCGATGATGGAGTTGTCCGGCCCGGTCATACCGATGTCGGTAACATACGCGGTGCCTTTGGGCAGTATCTTGCTGTCGATGGTGCCGACGTGGGTGTGGGTGCCGAGCACGGCACTGACCCGCCCGTCCAGGTAATGCCCCAGCGCCACCTTCTCCGATGTCGCCTCGGCATGGAAGTCGATGATGATGGTCTTCAGCTCTAACGGCAGCTCGGCCAGCAGTTTGTCCATGGTCCGGAAGGGACAGTCGAAGTTGCCGATGAACGTCCTGCCGATGAGATTGACCACCACGATGTTATTGACCACGATGTAGCCCCTCCCAGGCACACCCGGCGGATAGTTCAGAGGGCGCAGCACCGGCATCTTGCCGTCCAGGCAGGGGATGATATCCTTCTGCGCCCAGATGTGGTTGCCGGAGGTGATAACATCTACGCCGGCTTCGAGCAGCTCTTCGGCTGTCGCCGGGGTAAGCCCAATACCTCCGGCGACATTCTCACCGTTGGCGATGACGAAATCTATGCCGCGCTGCTTTTTCAGCCCCGGCAATATCTCCTTTACCGCCTGTCGGCCGGGCTTGCCGATTATGTCTCCGATTGCCAGTATCAGCATAACATCACCAGAGGTCTTTTATCTGGTTTAACCCTTTTCTGCTTAAGATTGACCTCTCCCCCTTAATCCCTCTCTCATATTTAGAAGAGTGGGGATGTTTCTCTTTGAAGGGGCGGAGCCCCTTCAAACTTCCCCTTGGCTTCGGATGCTTAAAGAATTCAGCCTCCAAAGCCCCCCTATTTTAACACCTTCTACCGTATTTCTTACTTGGCGTAATCCACAGCCCTGGTTTCCCGCAGCACGGTGACTCTTATTTGCCCCGGATACTCCAGGCTGTCTTCTATCTTCTTGACGATGTCTCGTGCCAGCCTCATCGCCGCTAGGTCATCTATTTCCTCCGGCTTGACCAGGATGCGTATCTCGCGTCCGGCTTGAATGGCGTAAGACTTGTCCACTCCTTTGAAGCCGTCGGCGATGTCTTCCAGCGCCTTCAGCCGCTTGAGGTAGCTCTCCAGCGATTCGCGTCTGGCGCCGGGGCGAGCACTGCTGATGGCGTCCGCCGCCGAGACGATAAAGCCCCAGACACTGGTATCGCCGGCTTCCAGGTGGTGCTCGGCGACACCCCTGACCACCTCGCTGGACTTGTCCCACTGCTTGACCAGGTCGGCACCGATGGCAGCGTGGGTGCCTTCTACTTCACGGTCGACCGCTTTACCAATATCGTGCAACAGCCCGGCTTTCTTGGCCAGGGCGACATTAGCCCCCAGCTCCGAGGCGATCATGCCGGAAAGGTAAGCCACCTCGATGCTGTGTGCTAGCACGTTCTGCCCGTAGCTGGTGCGGTACTTTAGGCGCCCCAGCAGCTTCATCAGCTCCGGGTGCAGTCGGGGTATTCCCACCTGTAAAGCAGCCTGTTCCCCGGCGTTGTAGATGGTGGTTTCCACCTCCTCCTTAGCTTTGGCGACCACCTCTTCGATGCGAGCCGGATGGATACGCCCGTCCAGGATGAGCTTGCTCAGTGCCTGGTGGGCTATCTCCCGCCGCACCGGGTCGAAGCTGGATATAGTCACCGCCTCCGGCGTGTCGTCGATTATAAGATCGACGCCGGTGGCTTGCTCCAGCGCCCGGATATTTCGTCCCTCGCGCCCGATGAGCCGTCCCTTCATCTCA
>DUFE01000029.1 GCA_011170385.1 Dehalococcoidia bacterium
ATTTTAAGGTAAAGGTCTCCCCTGGTGCCGCCATAGCCCTCACCGCCTTTACCAGCGATACGCACTCGTGAGCCGGTCTTAACGCCAGCGGGTATCTTGACTTCTATGCGTTTGGCGGCGGCAACGACGCCTCGCCCCTGGCATACCGAACAGAGTGCATTATGAATGCGTCCGCTGCCTTGGCAGGTGGTGCAGGTTTCCTCGCTTTGCAGGTTGAGCAGACGGTTGGTGCCTGAGAACGCCTCCTCTAGTGTTATCTCCATAGGATGTTCTATATCCCGTCCACGGCTGGGTTGTGCACGACGACGGCGGGTATCGGCATGCCCGCCGCGCAGAAGCTCCTCCAGAAGGCTGTCGAGCCCTTCATTGCTGTCACTGAAGCTGTAGCTATAGGTTCTGGCGCCGCCGAATATATCACCGAAGTCGGCACCCTGAAACGGCGTTCCGCTACCACCTGCTTTGGTGAACTGGTCGGCGTACTGCCAGTTATCGCCGAACTGGTCGTACTTCTTTCGTTTCTCCTTGTCGGACAGCACCTCATAGGCTTCGCTTATCTGCTTGAACTTCTTTTCGGCGGCAGCGTCGCCCGGGTTAACGTCGGGGTGGTGCTTGCGCGCCAACCGGCGAAAGGCTTGCTTTATCTCCTTTTCACTGGCATTGCGGCTGACGCCCAGGGTGCTGTAATAGTCTTTACCTGCCATCTTATACAACGTTTGATCGAACTATGATGTATTATAAAAGTGTAGTATGATAATTGTCAAGGGATATTCAGGAAAGTTAATAAAACATTGTTAATATATTGCCAGGTCAGGGATAAAAACATGTTGCAACACAATTTAGGCATGAAACACTTGACAAATAAATACCTGCCTGCCTATAATAAAAGAAACCCGTTCAAATCCCCCCTTCAAAGTTAATTCTGATTTTGCGCTCGGCTATTGCAGCCGGGATTTGGAGTTTCCGGTTTTTAGACAAAAATAATCTATGTCGAAGTATATCTTTGTTACCGGTGGTGTTGTCAGTTCAGTGGGCAAGGGTATCACCGTTGCCTCTCTGGGTAACATCCTCAAGAGCCGGAATATAAGCGTATCCGTTCAGAAGCTGGACCCCTATCTAAATGTAGACCCGGGGACGATGTCACCTTACCAACACGGTGAGGTTTTCGTTACTCGCGATGGAGCCGAGACCGACCTCGACCTGGGCAACTACGAGCGTTTTATTGACATAGAGCTTACCGCCGATTCCAATGTTACCTCGGGACAGATATACAGCGATGTTATCGCCAAGGAGCGGCGTGGCGATTTCCTTGGGGGGACCATACAGATAGTCCCGCACTTAACGACGGAGATAAAAAACAGGTTTAAAAATCTGGCTGGAACGTCAGGGGCGGATGTTATCATAATAGAAGTCGGTGGTACGGTGGGCGATATCGAAGGTCAACCTTTTCTGGAAGCCATCAGGCAGATGAGAAACGATGTAGGCAGGGATAACGTGCTATATGTTCATGTAACCCTGCTGCCGTACATCGGTACCACCAAGGAGCTTAAAACCAAGCCCACGCAGCACAGTGTCAACGAATTGCGCCGCATCGGCATCCAGCCGGATATAATTATCTGCCGTAGTGATTACCCGGTTTCGGATAGCATACGGGATAAGCTATCCCTCTTCTGCGATGTCGAGCGTGAGGCAATCATCCCGCTGATGACGGTGCCCACCATATACGAAGTACCGCTGGTGCTGGAAGAAGAGGGGATGGGGAATCTGGTGGTAAGCAAGCTCGGCTTGAAGCAGCGGAAAACGGACCTCAACAGGTGGCGGCAGATGGTCAGCTGCCTTAAAGAACCCTGTGAAACCGTTAACATAGCACTGGTGGGCAAGTATGTGGAATTGGAGGATGCCTACTACTCGGTGCGGGAGGCGTTGTGCCATGCCGGCTTTTACCACAATAGAAACATTAATCTGCAGTGGGTTCACTCCCAGGATCTTGAGAAAGAGGGCGGCGAAACCCTGCTGCAGCAGGCGCAGGGCATCATCGTTCCCGGTGGTTTCGGTGTCAGAGGTATCGAGGGTATGATAAACGCTGCTACTTATGCGCGAGAAAACGGCATTCCCTACCTCGGCTTATGCTTGGGGATGCACGTTATGGTTATCGAGTTCGCCCGTCACGCACTGGGTTCGGACAAAGCCAATTCCACCGAATTCGATAGGAATACACCGCATCCGGTTATCGCCCTTCTCCCCGAGCAGCAGAAGATAAAGGATATGGGTGGCACGATGCGTCTGGGCATTTACCCCTGCCAGCTGGTCGAAGGCAGCCGTGCCGCAGAAGCCTATGAAAAGAAGGCAATTGAAGAGCGGCACCGACACCGCTACGAATTTAATAATGACTATCGTGATGCACTGGCGAAAGCTGGAATGGTATACAGCGGGCTGTCTCCAGATGGGAAGCTGGTGGAAATCTGCGAGCTCACCGACCACACGTGGATGCTGGGCTGCCAGTTCCACCCTGAGTTTAGCTCCCGCCCTGGACGGCCCAGCCCGCTTTTCTGCGGCTTTGTTGGGGCTGCCAAAGGGGTTTTGCGCGAGGGGGCTCAACCATCGCTACCGCTTGACTCGTAATTAAGGGGGATCGGGTTATTATGCGTATTTTTTTAGATACTGCCAATATAGAACATATCGAACATGGCGTCAGTCTTGGTGTCGTTAGCGGCGTTACCACCAACCCGACGCTGGTGTCAATGGAAGGTCATAAAGACTACCGGGCGATGGTGAAAAAGATATGCTCTATCGTTCCCGGGCCCGTCTCTGCCGAGGTGGTGGTGGAGGGTGCTCCGGCTATGCTTGAGCAGGCGAGGGAGATTGCTGCCTGGGCGACGAATGTGGTGATAAAGATACCGGCTACTGCTGAGGGGTTGGAGGTGACGTCGGCGCTAAAGAAAGAGAACATAAAGGTGAATATGACGCTGTGCTTCTCGGTAAACCAGGCTCTGCTGGCGGCACTTGCTGGCGCATCGTATATCAGCCCCTTCGTCGGGCGGCTGGACGATGCTGGTCACGACGGTATGGCGCTGGTTAAGGATATAGTGGACGTCTTTAAAAACTACCAGGACTTGACAACGGAAGTTCTGGCTGCTAGTATTCGTCATCCACTGCATTGCATAGCGGCGGCTAGAGCCGGAGCCCACATTGCCACCGTTCCCTATAAAGTGCTGCTACAAATGATAAAGCATCCACTTACCGATATCGGCATAGAGCGTTTCCTCGCCGACTGGAAAAGCGTATCGGGTAAATGATCAAACCAGAGATAGAGATAGATAAGGGATATTAAATATAATTTATTAATTTATAAACTATAAACAATATAAACAATTTGAACAACCCATCCTAAGGTGGATGATGAGGGTAACGAGGAAGGTACACTATGGACATCAATCAATTAGAAACCAAAACCAGAGAAGAACTTGTCGAGCTTGCCAAGGAGAATGGGCTTGCCAGTTGCACAGGCTTGAAGAAGCAGGAGCTGATTATGCGACTGCTGCAATCGCATACCGAGCAGCAGGGCAACCTCTTTTGCAGCGGCATCCTTGATATTATGGCGGACGGATATGGCTTTCTGCGGCAGGAAACGCTGCTGCCCAGCTCTGCCGATATATATGTATCCCAATCCCAGATTCGTCGCTTCGGGTTGCGCCCAGGCGATATGGTCGTTGGGCAGGGCAGACCGGCAAAGGCAGGCGAAAAATACTTCAGCCTGCTCCGCGTAGAGGCGATCAACGATATAAATCCCGAACTTTCCAAAAAGAGACCTTATTTCGGCGCGCTTACTCCCACCTTCCCGGATAAGCTGATAGACCTGGAGACTGCATCGAGCAACCTTTCGACGCGACTGATAAATCTGATCGCCCCCATTGGCAGGGGGCAACGCGGCCTCATCGTTTCTCCGCCCAAGGCGGGTAAGACGATGCTGCTTAAGGCGATAGCAAATGCCGCCACCACCAACTATAACGATATTCAGCTGATGGTCTGTCTTATTGGCGAACGCCCGGAGGAAGTAACAGATATGAAGCGCTCGGTAAAAGGCGAGGTTATCAGCGCTACCTTCGACGAGCCAGTTGAAAATCACACCCGGGTTGCCGAGCTGGCACTGGAAAGAGCCAAGCGTCTGGTGGAATGCGGTAGGGATGTCTTTATACTCCTTGACGGTATAACCCGCCTTACCCGTGCCTATAACCTGGCGATGCCTTCCAGTGGTCGTACCCTATCCGGTGGTATCGATCCCGTCGCCCTGCACCCAGCGAAGCGTTTCTTCGGCGCTGCCCGTAACGTGGACGAGGGCGGCAGCCTGACCATAATCGCCACCTGCCTTATCGATACCGGCAGCCGTATGGACGACCTTATCTACGAGGAGTTCAAGGGTACAGGCAATATGGAGCTCCATCTGGAGCGGCGTCTGGCGGAGCGAGGCACCTTCCCGGCAATAGATATGCAACGCAGCAGTACCAGGCGGGACGAGTTGCTGTTAAGCGAGGAAACGATAAAGCAGGTGCGTTTGCTACGGCGTATGATGTCAATGATCGCCGCCGACTCGGTCAACTCCGTTGAGACAATCGAACGAGTTCTGGAGCGAATGCGCAAGACAAAGACCAACGCCGAGTTCCTGGTGGGATTGAGCAAGGAAACATAGAATAAATTAAGGTAATTATCCCTATACCCTTTTACCATAAAATAATAAGGAGGGACACAAAAGCCGGTGGCTTGAAAGACAAAAGCCCTTACTAGAAGGGGAAAAAGGGATTAGAGTTGTTTATAAATGGTGCTTGTTACTTCTTGTTACTTGATATAGATGGATTAAAAGAGTTTCAGATAGCTTGTTTGCGCTCGCACCCTCTTGACAGGGTGTGGTATCATATAAAAGGATAAATATAAAAAGGAGGTGGTGTTATGGCAACAGCCCGAAAGGGGAAAGCTATTATACAATTGAAGGAAATTTAGATGTACCTTGTCTCCATGAAAAAAAGGGAATGTGAGGTAACGTATTCTTTTATGGAGACATAGAATACCAATTAAGGAGAATTTTTTAGATCGATGAAAACTAAATTAGCTAAAATACTTGGTGTGGTGCTGAGCCTGGCACTGCTCTCCAGTTTGGCTATGATAGCTGTTCCGGCTTCTGCAGCGGGTGACCCAGATGTCGTAAACGAGTGGGAAAACCTGAATATGCCGATGCTGAATAGATGGACGGATGTCAAGCTGATAGAGCAAGCTGAGGACGGCACCATCTTTATCTCCGTAGCCCAGTACTTCCCGGGCGACATGGAAAATATTACAGGTACCTATACTTGGGATCGCAACGGCCCCGGAGATTCCGCCTATGAAACGTTTACGGCAACCGGTGATTGGGATTGGTGGTGGGATGAGGGTGCTGATGGTACCTATGGCATTGCCATCAGGTACTTCGACTATCCCTACGTCTTTGACTACACCGGTACGCTGACTATCGACTGGGAGGATTCAGGCAACGCTACCCTTGACATTAGCGGTACGATACATGATATCGTTGGTACCTCTCTTAGTGGCACCAGTGATCATAATGGTACCATTACCGATGGTGACATTGACTTCTATAAGGGTTATTTGTATTTTGATGGCGTAGTTCATAGCACTCTGGGTACTTGGTATCAAGGGGGTTCTTTTGGCTCGGAGTCAATGTACAAGTCAGCCGACGGCTATATGTGGGAAGAGACCTGTCTTAGTGGTGTCGGTGTTATAACCGCCATTGAGCCTTCCGATAACTACTCTGAAGACGAGACTGTCTATGTGGCGATAGATACTTCTTACGGTGCCGATTGGTTCATGGGTGATTGGGATGATATGTACGGTAAAACCACTATCTTACGCTGCACCGATGCTGCCGATGAAGATGTCATCCCCGGTTCACTAGGTGAGATATCCGCCGGTGAGAGTGGCACCAGAGATGCCAGTAGTGTCTTCGATCTGGACAGTTACTATGACGGCGAGGATGTCTGGCTGCTGGCAGCCACCAATATCGATGTCTTTGCCATCCCTGATGACAATGGTCTAACAACCGTCTGGACGGACATGGAGCTCTCCCAGACACTGGGTGGTAACTATGCCGATGACTTTGCTGGTCCTGAAAGTGGTGGCGTCGTGATTTACTGGGCGGAGTTTGCCCCTGATTTTGCTTCCTCCGGCACCATCTGGGCTCTTTACCGTGATTATTGGAATACCAATGGCTATGGTCTGATTGCCCGCGCATCTGGCAGCACCCTGTGGGGTACTGTCATAACCCCGGAAATCATCAGTGACGGGAGCCGCCCTGCTAGGTCCAACTGCGATATTGAGTTTGCTGCGGACTATAGCAGCAACGCCAACCCTGATCTATTCGGCGCTCTGTGTTTCGGAGGTATGACAGATGCGGATGATATCTACAGCATAGAGTGCAACTTCTACGGCGCTTCCGGTGATATTACCCGGTTTGACGTTGACCCTGCTGATAGAGCCGATTTCTGCAGCTTGGAGGTATCTGGCAACATGCTGGTTGCCGGTATCTATGATTTTAGTATGGGCACTACCGAGGTGTGGTACAGCCACAACGATGGTATTACCTGGAATATGGCCAGCAAGAACCCCACCGGTGAAGCCGACGAAACCTGTAAGTTGCTGTGGAGCACTGCGGGTAGCAGCAATGGAGATCTATTTGCCGCCACCGGTGGTCAACAGAGTGCACTTTCAATCTCTGAAGATGACGGCGTCAACTGGACTCAGATTGCCTTCATCGACGATGACATTACGAGAATACGAGACCTTGCCTTTGATCCCACCAGCACTTCTGCTCTCATGGTGACCACCAACAGCAATTGGGATGACAGCCTGTGGATGACCAGTGATATATATGTTGAATTCCCGCATTGGCAGAGAATCTTCTGCGAGAATTACAATACCAATATCAACTTCACTAACATCGACTACTCGATGGACGGCACGGCTGTAATGGTCTTTGACAGATGGGCCGAGGAGATTTTCCGCTCCTCAGACGATGCAATGTCATTTGTCCCCTTCAAGTCGACTACTGCCTGGGGCGATATAAACGACTGGGCTATCTATGACTCATCTTCAGTCTACGCCGCCTGTGACAATGGTTTCTGGAGCACCGCTGTTGTTGGCTCTGATTTGACCGGCGTCACCCTGGTTTCTGTTGCACTTCAAACCGGTTTTGACCCTGACGATGCCGATAACAGCGTTCTGGTTGTCGGTGATGATTCCGGTAACGTCTATGTATCATACAATGCTGGCGATGACCTCGAGGTTCCGGTTGAAGTCGATGGTGACGGTTGGCCTGTACACGTTGCCTTCGGCTCCGATAACACTCTCTATCTTACCGAAGGAGACGATGTCTACTACGCCGAAATCGGCGCTACTAACGTAGAGTGTGATGATGCTAACGTCATCGGTGACACCTCGGAGCCCCTGACTGATTGGTTTGTCGATATCGAGGTTGCCAGCGATGATGATGGCGACATCGTCTATGTCCTGAACAACGATGCCGATCTGGCCCGTGTCTTTATAGGTGACGTAAACTATGAGGGACGAGAGGCTAGATGGGATATCGCCTGGAACTTTGGTGGTACTACCCGTGAGCTGTGGGTAACCCCAGGAGGTTCGAACACAGCCTGGACTATTGATACCTCTGGAGATGACACCGTCAATCTGATAGACGATGTTCTGACCGGCCCGGTGACTGGCGTCACCTTCAGCGATATTGGACCTTTCAGCTTTACTGTTAGCTGGGATGAAATGGTAGGTGCCACTGACTATCAAGTAAGGATTTACATAGAAGGTGACACAGACGATTGGATGACTGTTTTTATTGACGATAACGTTTTGGATCTTGCGGACTACTGGGATGCTATGTACATTTTACCCCCTGCTACAGACTGGATAGTCGAGGTCAGGGTTAACAACGGCGTGGAATACTACTCTGATGGTACGTGGGATTACCCCTATTCCATAGGTCAAGAGATAGAGAAAAGCCGCTGGTCTAGCCCAGCTTCTGTGATGACCGACTACTATATGACTATGCCGATACCGACGAACCCGGCTCAGGGCGCTGACGAAGTTTCACTGACACCGTCCTTCGGCTGGTCGGCGGTGAGATACGCTGTAACCTATCAATTCCAGCTAAGCGATGATCCCACCTTCGGTTCGCTTATAGACAGCGTCAGCGTTACCACAACCGCCTACTCGTATGTCGGTGGTGATCTTGACTATGACAATGACTACTACTGGAGGGTTCGGGCTGTTGCCCCCAACGGCACCACCAGTGATTGGTCCACCTATACAGAGACATACTTTGCTATAACCATAACGGAAGATATGATGTGGGATATCTTCTGGGCGATGGGTCCTGTTGATGGTCTGTTCGACTGG
>DUFE01000003.1 GCA_011170385.1 Dehalococcoidia bacterium
CGGGGTGTTGGGGGATAACTTCCTCAGTAGCTTGGGACGGGTGCTTATCGGCTTTGTTGCCGGCTCCATCGCCGGAATACTGGTGGGCACCATGATGGGATGGAAGGATATTGCCCACAAGGCGCTGAACCCTATAATAAATATACTGTATCCGATCCCGGCGCTGGGATGGCTGCCGCTGCTGATGTTGTGGATCGGCATCAACGAAATGCTACCCATTACCATCATATTCATATGCTCATTCTTCCCGGTGTGCTACAATACCGTCACCGGCATACGTAACGTGGATAAAGACTATGTCAAGGCGGCAAGGACATTAGGGGCGTCAGATATGCGTATCCTGGCGACTGTGGTGCTACCGCTGGCGCTGCCTAACATCTTCACCGGGCTGCGGCTGGAAGCCGGCATGGCCTGGAGGGTGATAATTGCCGCTGAAATGGTGGCTATTCCAACCGGTATCGGCGCCCTGATGATGAAAGCAACCAATCTGTCACGAATTGACATAATAATTGTTTGCCTGATTGTATTAGCCGTCATGTGCCTCATTTTTGAGCGGTTCTTTGCCTATATGGAGGAGAGGGTGACGGCGAGGTGGAGATGATATGCCCTATATAGAGCTTAAAAACATATGCAGGCACATTTGCCGAGATGTAAACTTGGAAATAAATGACAGCGAACTGATGGTGCTGTTGGGGCACAGTGGTGCCGGCAAGACGACGCTGCTTAATGTCATCGCCGGGCTAACCGAATACGAAGGCTCGGTGATAGCCAACGGAGTGCCGCTAGACAAAGTTGCCGCCAGCAAGAGGAAGATAGGTTACCTATTCCAGGAACTGGTGCTGTTTCCTCACTTGGATGTCGCCTCCAATATTGCTTACAGTCTGAAAGCACAGAAAGTGCCGAAGGAGAAAATAATGCACCGCGTAGACAGGCTGTTGAAGATGTTGAGAATAACACACCTGTCTTCACGCTACCCCAAGAACTTGAGCGGCGGTGAAAAGCAGAGGGTGGCCTTGGGGAGAGCCCTGGCATGTGCCCCCAAAGTGCTGCTGCTGGATGAGCCAATGAGCAGCCTGGACGGGCAAACGGCGAAACACCTGCGGGCTGAACTTAAACAAATACAGAAAGAGCTGGGTATTACCACCATATACGTTACCCATGACCTTGCCGAAGCGGAGGAAATGGCGGACCGTATTGCTGTAATCCATAATGGTTGCATAGAGCAGGTGGCACCGCCGAATGAGGTCTTTTTCTACCCAAGAAGTGAAGCCGTTTCCGATTTTATCGGCGCACCCAACATACTGGACTGCGACAGCTACCGTGAGCTGGAACAGGGGGTTATTGAAGTTAAGTGCTGCGGTCTGCCCATAATAGTCGCCCACGAAGGAAATGCGGTTCAGAGGATAGCACTGTTTCCTAGGGATATTTACGTTTCCGATACCTGCCCGCCTGGGGCGGGGGTGAACCGTTTCAAGGGGACTGTTGTCGATATAAGGTATATCGACGATTCGGTCAGGCTAGATGTTAAGGTCGGGGAAAGGAAGCTGGTGACGGAGGTGTCACAGCACATATTCAACGAGATGGAGCTGGCGGTGGGCAAAGAAGCTTACCTGATTTTGAAGCTGAGAAGAATAAGAACCTACGAGGGCAGAAACAATCATAATAAGAAAGGGTAAAACAGATTGTACGATATCATTAAAAAAGAGTTTGCAAAGATAATAAAAGAAAACGGGCTGGAAGCGGAGGAGATGGTCATCAAGGCGGCTGCACTTTCCGCCGAAGAAGCCATAGGCAACCCGGAGGATAAAGACTACCCGATAATAACCGGCAGGGAAAAAATTATGCAAGCCGAGTTTAGGGGCTGTATCGGGCAGGCGTTTACCGATATGTACGGCAATTATAGCGGCAAGCTGTCGGACATAGTAGATATGGAGCTTAAAAACAACTACCGTCGGGCAATATTCATCTCCAGTCTGAATGCTGTAATGAGATACCTGGGATTGATAAACAAAACATCGCACTGCAAAAACGACGAGCCGCCGAAATGCAGCCGGGAGCTGGTTAAATACGTAGAAAGTAATTATGGCAACCCAAAGATAGCCTTCGTTGGTTTTCAGCCGAGGATGATTCAGGCACTTTCGGAAAAGTTCGAGCTGCGGGTAACCGACCTGGATGAAGAAAACATCGGTAAAGAGAAGTTCGGAGTAATGGTAGAGGGACCAGAAAGGGCACAGCAAAACCTCAAATGGTGTGACCTTGCGCTGGTAACCGGCACTACTGCGACGAACAATACCATTGACCAGTTTATAGATTTTAAGCCAGTCGTCTTCTACGGCGTTACTATATCCGGCGTGGCTAAGCTGCTGGGACTAAACTGCTTCTGCGACTGTGGGCATTGAGTACTTTTGGGATAAAGAGGCATGGATGTTATCGATGATATAATTGCCGGCCTCGATGGTGATTGCGTAGTCAAAGAGGTGTACTCTTGTGCCCACTGGACGGCAGTGAAGACGCGTAACTGGGGGCTTGCCTCCAGCATTCTGGAGAGCCATCCCTACCATGGAATAGTCAGGAATGCTGGTATCTTGCGGGGTTTGGCGGCGCTAGAGCTAGCAGAATATGCCAGGTCGGATAATACCCATGAAGCATCGATAGGAATAGCAACCATCAACTCGATGATAGATATTGATGATGACGACTGCGTTGTTGAAAATGCATTAGACGTTCTGTTAGAGAAGGGAAGGGGTAAAAGAGTTGCTGTGATTGGTCATTTCCCCTGGGTGCCCAAGCTAAAAGAAGTAGCCAGAGAGTTCTGGGTGATAGAACAGAGGCAGCGTGACGATGACTTATCTGCCGATACGGCGGAGAAGGTGTTGCCCAAAGTGGATATAGTTGGGATAACGGGAACGTCTCTTATTAACCATACCTTTGTTAGATTGATGGAGCTTTGCCAGGGAAGCTTTGTTGTAATGATAGGACCCAGCAGCCCTATGTCGCCAGCGCTGTTTAAATATGGGGTGAATGTTATCAGTGGAGCCAGGGTGGTTCAGCCGGAGAGGATGTTAGCCTGTATTACTGAAGGAGCTATATTCCGGCAAGTTGAAGGCGTAAAACTGGTGAGCATGAGGAAAAGGGCCGAAGAAAATAAAAATCGGGGTGAGAGGACTTGAACCTCCGACCTCAGCGTCCCAAACGCTGCGCGCTAGCCGACTGCGCCACACCCCGTCGGAAAGAGTATAACAAAGAGGTTGTCTGCAATCAAGATTGGAAGGCTACTCCCGACAATCGATACAGATGTCGAATGTCTCCAGGGGAAGTTTAGCCTTATCTGCTATGTATGAAAGCTGCTTCTCCGGAGCCCAGTAAATACCACATTTCTGGCACTTCTTTAGCCTGAACTCCATCTTACCGCCGGGTATAGTCATTACTCTGGTATCACCGATGTCCTCAAGAGTTAGCACGCCAGTCTCGCAAATATAGGCACAGGAGCCGCAGGCGATACACTTTTCAAAATCGAACTCGATGGAAGCGCTGCCGTTATCGGATTCCACGTAGCTTATAGCGCCGATACCTACCGTCTTGCGGCAGATGCCGACGC
>DUFE01000030.1 GCA_011170385.1 Dehalococcoidia bacterium
AAGAGCTATCCAGATGGGCATCTGAATCAATATCGGCATCAGGCAGCCGGTGGGACTCACCGCGGACTCCCGGTACAGTTTCATCTGCTCCTCTGCCAGCTTTTGCCTGTCCTTGCCGTGCTTCTTCTGCAGCTCAGCCAGTTTCGGCTGGAGGCTCTGCATAGCCTTGGTGGCATGAAGCTGCTTCCGGGTGAGGGGATACATAACGCTACGAATAACGATTGTCAGAACGATGATGGTCAGTCCGAAGCTACCGAACAGGATATCAGACAGCGATATGGCGATGTTTATCATCGGCTGCAGAATTATAAGGTCCCATATTGCTCCTATATCCAACTAATCTACCTCACTCTATATCCATCGGGGTGTCCCATATTATTGTCCCTGTCTCTGAATTCATTGCGTAAATCGCCTCTTTTTCCTGGGTGTGTATATAGACGATGTTGTCATCCACTGCCAGTGGGGCTATTATCCTCAACTCCAGATCTCGCATTATTTCCTGGTTAAGGCTGGTGGTATTTATGGAATATACCCGTCCTTCTTCAGTGGCTACAAAGACTTCATCACCGACCGCCACCGGCGTCGAGGATATAGCTGCACCCAGATCGATGGCGGTTACTAAACCGCCGCTGCCAGCATCGATAACATATACCTTGCCATCCATATTGGCGGCATAGATGCTGCCGTTACACAGTACCGGGCTCGCCCAGAACCATTTTTCGGGATTTTCTTCACCACCATCCACATCGGGATATTGCCAGATGGGCTCGCCGCTTTCCTTGTTAAGGGCGTAAATATGCCTGTCGAAGGACGCGATATATAATACGTCACCATCGATAACCACACTTGATATTATGGGTCCCCCGGTTTCAAAAGGATGCTGCCACTTTTCCTCGCCGGTGTTTATATCTATGGCATAGACGTTCTTATCAAAGGTGCCGATATACAGCGTATTGTCAGCGACAGCCGGCGTCGCCCATACGTCCTCACCTATATCATAGTCCCATATATAGTCGCCGTTAACTACATCCAGGGCGTAAACATCTCCCGCAACCGTGCATACATAGACTATATCCTGATTTACTACCGTTCCGCCTAAGATAACAGCGCCGAGATTGCCGCTGCGTGGATATACCCATCTCGAAGCACCCGTATCTATTGTGAAGGCATATACCTTACCATCGGCGCCACCTACATAAACCAGCTCACCGGCAACCGCCGTACTGCCGTATATCGGTATTTTAGAAGCCGGTATGGCACAGCCGAAGCCACCAGACGAACCTTCTGTTTCCAGGGTCTTGTCCCAAAGGAAGTTGCCGTTCGCCGTGTCTATAGCCGCTATCCTGCCCAGAGAGCCGACGAACAGGGCTCCATTTTCTATCGTCGCCCCCGACCAAGCTACCTGTCCTGTGCCGGCAGCGCAACCGGTAACCACAAACGTGATAACCAACAAAGCAACCAGCATCAATGTTTTTGCTATCAATATCTTGTTTCGTCTTTTCATATTTCCAGCGATATTATCTTCTCGTTTCAGTTTTTACCGGGTACCGGGTCATAACCGCCGCTATGTAGCGGGTGACAGCGAGCCAGCCGCTTCGTTCCCAGCCATATTCCCTTGAATATACCAAACCTCGATATAGCTTCGTAGGTGTACTGGGAACAGGTTGGTGTAAATCTGCATGACGGTGGCATAACCTGCGATATCGTCGACTGATATAGCTTAATCAGGGCTAAGGCGAGTCTTTTCATAATTCTCCACAATTAATCCGGCTTTAAACAGTAGCTTACAGGTCTGGCTCTTGAGTTCGGTAAACCCGGCTTTCTCCGCATCCGGGCGGGCAATAAACACGATATCCCACCCCGGCTTTGCCTTCGTCTGTCTCATTATTTCACGCAGCAAACGCTTCACTCTGTTTCTTGCCACTGCCTTGCCGACCTTCTTGCCAACAATGAAGCCAAACCTGTTATAGCTGAACCCGTTGGGCAATGCCTTTATTACAAGCAGGTTCCCGCTCCAAAGACTACCACTTTTATGAACCATTACATACTGGCTGGTTTTGGTAAGATATCTGGTTTTTCCTTCCTGCATTCCTATTATATTACAGGAGCCTCTTTCAAGAACAGATTGATTATGTAACAATAGTACACCATATAACCGATGCCGCCAATGTATTTTTTTACCGACTCTATACTACGGTCAATCGTTTCCGGCCCTTGAGGCGCCTAGCTTTCAAAGTAGCCCGACCTCCACGCGAACTCATCCTGGTTAAAAATCCGTGCTCCCGTTTCCTGTGAATCTTCTTCGGTTGATATGTCCTTTTCGGCACTACAGACTCCTGATATCACTGATTTATTCTATTACAATCTCATCGCCTCTCTTACGCTTGTTCGAGAGGCGACTTCAGTAATTCCCACCGGGTTTATCAATCCGGTGTCTCTGTTATCTTAATCCCAGACCACCTCTATCCATTCGGGTCATTCGGGAGTTTCCGCCTCTTCCGTTCCGTACTTCGCTTCGGTGGTTTCGGTTTCTTTAAGCTCGGCGACTTCTGGTTTTTCCGCCCCGGGTTCCGGCTCAACCTTTGTACCGGGATAGTTTATTGCAGTGACATCACCCATGCGGTAGATATGTTCCGGGGCGAACGGCAGCAATGCCAAGTGCCGTGCCCTCTTTATGGCTACCGCTAAAGCCCTCTGGTGCCTAGCGCAGGTGCCAGTTCTACGGCGCGGTTCTATCTTGCCCCTATCAGATATATAGCCACCCAGCATGGATGCATCTTTATAATCTATTTCCATAATTTTGCCGGTGCAGAAGGAGCATACCCTCCTTCTGGGTACATACTTCCCTCCACCCCTCCATGATCTTGTCTTGCCCTTGCTTTTGATAACTGCTCTTCTTGGCACTGGTTACCTATCTCCTATTCAATAATATCTTCAGGTATCGCTTCATCTGCTTCGGTATCATCTGGCCTATCTTCCGGAAGAGCTGCTGACGCCTGCCGGTCTAGAAAAGTCACCCTGTTAGCCACCACTTCGGTTCGGTAGCGTTTCTGACCGTCCTGGCCTTCCCAGCTTCGATTGTGCAGCCTGCCCTCGACATAGACCAGTCTACCCTTGCCCAGAAATTGGTTGCACTGCTCTGCCAGCTTGTTCCAAGCAACCACCGTAAACCAATCCGTTTCCTGCTTTTTTTCGCCGTCGGGCGCGGTGTAGATTCTATTGGTGGCAACCCGGAACGAGGTCACTGGATTGCCATTGGGAGTGAAGCGCATTTCAGGTTCATTGCCGACATTGCCGATTATCATCACTTTATTCAGGCTAGCCATTTCTCCAAATCTCCTTTGTCTCCTAGAGACAGATACAAAAAACTTAATCGGTCAGCTTTATTAATAGATGTCTTATCACATCCTCGGATATCTTCAGTTTTACTTCCAGCTCTTTATTCATGGATGGCTCCATTTTTAAACGTGTCAGCACATAGTTGCCTTCTGTTAAACCTTTTATGGGATAAGCCAGTTTTCTCTTACCCCATTGCTCAACTCCAGATACCTCACCACCCAGACCACTAATAAGCTTGTTCACATTATCCAGTATAGTGTTGAACTTCTCCCCTTCGGCTTCAGGATCAATTATCAGCACCATTTCAAAATCGCGTTGCTTGTTATCTTCCTTTGCCTTTGTTTCTTTATCCTTTGTTTTTTTTGTCCTTTTTAATCCTTCTACGCTCTCTACTGCCACTTATTTCCTCGTTGACTTTATTGCCTATTATACCACACAATAAAAGACAGCAACAATGCTCGTTTATCACCGTAATCAACCAGAAAACTATTGGCTTTCAACCAAAGAGTAGCCAGTTTGACACAAATCACTGTCCTTGCTAGACTTATCTATGCTTGGTTTCGGAGCATCAGGTATCTCGTGGCCCCGTGGTGTAGCGGTCTAACATGCCACCCTGTCACGGTGGAGATCGGGGGTTCAAATCCCCCCGGGGTCGCATCTGCAACACATAGTGTGACAGCCCTTCATACCGCAGGTCAAAGAAAGGCTTGAACTCAGGTCGTGGCGTAACCGCCGTCACCTTCTTGTCTTTAATCCAGACTACCTCAAACAAGCAGCCAGCAAGCTTGTTCCTCTGCTCCTGGGTCGCCTGCTCCCAAGCCGCCGCAATGTCCTACAAAAAAGATGCTACCCTCTCCAGTGCCTGCGGCCTGACATCTGCTGGGGTGAGTTCTTGCAATTTGTGATGTATTGCAGCATAGTCGCCAAGGGATACTTCACTTCAGCTACCCCGGCCTCGGAGTATCACGCCGAGCATCGTAGAGCGGTTAGAGAGGCACCGCTGCTTAACTTGCTCTTGGAGACCGATGCTCCGGTAGAATACGGAAGGGAATCCAAGTATACCTCCGTCCCTAAGGATGTTCGGAGATCTTTAAGTGCTGTATCAGAGATAAAGGGCATGGAAGAGGCTGTTCTGGCTGAGCAAACGACCCAAAATGCCCTCCGCTTTTTCCCAATGGTTAATTCCCCTTAGGCTTTGGACTTCTA
>DUFE01000031.1 GCA_011170385.1 Dehalococcoidia bacterium
CTTGAAGAGCTGGGTGCCAGGGTTGAGTGGGAGGTATCGCTACCCCATACCCCCTATGCCCTGGCAGCATATTACATTATTGCCCCTTCGGAGGCTTCAGCCAACTTGGCCCGCTACGATGGAGTAAAGTATGGCTTTTCTTACCAGGATGCCGGGACTATGTGGGAGGCGATGGAAAAGACGCGCCAGCACGGCTTCGGTGCCGAGGTCAAGCGGCGCATAATGCTGGGCACCTACGCCCTGTCCACCGGCTACTACGATGCCTGGTATCTCAAGGCGCAGAGGGTACGCACATTGATTCGGCGGGAGTTCGATGACGCCTTTGAGAAATACGATGCCCTGGTAACCCCCACCTCGCCCACCGTCCCGTTCAAGATTGGCGAGAAGATAGACGACCCATTGCAGATGTATTTAAGCGATGTCTGCACGCTGCCGATAAACATCGCCGGCCTGCCGGCAATCTCCATCCCCGCCGGCTTCGTTGATGGACTGCCGGTGGGTTTGCAGGTCATAGGTAAGCCCTTCGCCGAGGAAACGATACTAAAAATCGCCCATGCCTTTCAGCAGGCTACGGACTGGCATAGGAAAAAACCGAATATATAAAAAGGGAGTTTAAGAGGGGGCACAAGCCCCCTCTTTGTATATCTCCCCCTCTCCTTGTAAGGAGAGGGGGATTAAGGGGGTGAGGTTGTTGTGGATAGAGCCACCCCGCCCCTTCCAATATAACTTTTTCTTCCCACCCAGCCCCTCCTTTTTCCTTAGCTTATCTTTCCCACCCTGCCCGCCATCGGTAACTTTCCATCAATGTCAGGTGCTATCTCTGTTGCCCCTCCAATATGATAGGGTTGATTAAAAACAGAACTTGCTATATCATCATTGCCACCAGCCGCCCAAAAGGAAGACGAAGTTGGATGATATAGAAGTCAAATGCTATTCCGGCTATACATATGCCGAAAGGCCTATCTCTTTCACCTGGCAGGGGAAAGATTACCAGGTAGCAGAAGTAGAGAAAGAGTGGAGGGGAGAGGAGGCAAAATGCTTCAAGGTCAGGACGGTGAATAACAAATTATTCCAACTCTGCTATAATGAAGCCCAGGATAAATGGTCTGTGACGCAGCCAGACAAAGGAGCAACAAGATGCTAAATGAAATACTTAAGATATTGGAAGAAGACGCCCGCACCACCACAAAGCAAATCGCAACAATGACCGGCAGCACCGAGGGCGATGTTAAAAAACTCATTAAGAAGGCGGAAGAGGATAAGGTTATTCTGAAATACAAGACACTGGTCAACTGGGATAAGGTGGGCGATGAGCACGTTTGGGCGCTGATAGAGGTCAAAATTACTCCCCAGCGGGATGTCGGCTTCGACTCCATCGCCGAGCGCATCTACCGTTTCCCACAGGCGCGCACCGTCTATCTGGTGTCGGGCACCTACGACCTGGCAGTATTGATTATGGGTAACTCCATGCACGAGATAGCCGACTTCGTCACCCAGAAAATCGCCCCCATCGAGGGGGTACGAGGAACAACCACCCACTTTCTGCTGAAGCGCTACAAAGAGGACGGTGAGATACTGGACGGAGGCGAGGGCAATAAGCGGCAGCCGGTGGTGCTATAATCTTATTTTTTCAGAGGGTTTGCAGTGATGATGGATAAACTGGACAGGCTGGATAGACACACCAGCCCAGTGTCGCGGCGGGCGGGACAGATATCGCCCTCAGGTATACGTAAGTTCTTCGACCTGCTGGCTTCTATGGAGGGTGTGATATCGCTCGGCGTTGGCGAGCCGGACTATACTACTCCGTGGCACATCCGTGAGGCGGCGATTTACTCTGTAGAGAAGGGCTTTACCATGTACACCTCAAATCTAGGCATGCCCGAGCTACGGCAGGGGCTCTCCAGATACCTCAAAGACAGCTACGGGCTGGATTACGACCCGGAGAGCGAGTTGCTAATCACCGTCGGCGTCAGCGAGGCGCTGGACCTGGCGATGCGGGCGGTCATAAATCCTGGCGATGAGGTCGTCATGCCCGACCCGTGCTACGTATCGTATAGCGCCTGTACCATCCTCGCCGGCGGCGTGCCGGTTATGGTACCAACCCGAGAAGAAAGCGGTTTTGAAATTAACGCCCACGATATCGAAAGCAGGGTTACGGGTAAAACCAAGGCTATTATGCTGGGCTATCCTGCCAATCCCACCGGAGCGGTTATGCCCAGAAGTAAGCTGGAGCGGATTGCCGAGGTAGCCCGCAGGAATGAACTGCTGGTAATATCGGACGAAATCTACGCCCGCCTAGTCTATGGCGTGGAGCATACCTGCATGGCGGCACTTTCCGGCATGAAGGATAAAACGATACTGCTGGGCGGCTTCTCCAAATCATACGCTATGACCGGCTGGCGCATCGGCTATGCGGCGGCTGATTCTGAAATAATCGCTGCCATGACCAAGATTCACCAGTACACCATAATGAGTGCCCCGACAATGGGACAGGTAGCCGCTATTGAGGCGCTAAAATCAGGCGAAGCCAGTATCACTGAGATGGTTGAAGACTACAATAGGCGGCGGATAGTCATGGTCAAG
>DUFE01000032.1 GCA_011170385.1 Dehalococcoidia bacterium
CAACCTTCGGTGTCAGCGCCTGACTCAAGCCCAGTAGGGCTAACGACGCACCGGCAATTTTAAGAAAGTCGCGTCTTGATGTTTTGGGCGGTCTTAGTAAAAATGTATCCATTCATACTCCTTTTACCTGGTTAGTGGGTAATTTAGAAACAATAGTTGCTAGATTTAAATGGGCGTGTTTCAGTGTTAGAGAGTGGATACCTATTGACTATTGTTCATATGCTCTCCTTTCCTTAGTAATTCATAACCATGCCTCTGTCGGTTCGGGTATGAAGGCAAAGAGCATATTCAATTTTTCAGGAAATAGCGGTAAATAAACATACCAAATTATTTTTAATAAGTCAAGAGCAATAATACTTAAAACCAATAAAGGCATACTAAGCAAAAATACTAATAACGGCTGTATCGGATAGAAAGCGGGCTATTTATCACCTCAATTGGATGGATTTACGAATACTAAGCCAGGTTCTTTGTTTGATTATATCACCTGTGAATTGAATATCAATATGTTTGGTGATGAATTTTTGGATTTGGAGGGTGAAAGATCGATTCGCTGTAGAAGAAATCCAGGATGCCGAGCGCGCTGACCCTACCTAATAGCGGCGCTTGCCCCTTTCGATATAAACTCTTCGGCGTACTGGCACCTTTCTCTGCCGGTTATGTTTTCCGCCTGGCTGTAGCTACAACGAAAGTCTATCTGCGTTTCAGCCGGTACGAGCTCGATGAGGTTTCTCACACACTCATCGATGCATAGCCCGCAACCATCGCATTTATCATAGTCTACGGTGGCTATATCTTTGTTGTCTATTGATATGGCTCCCTTGGGGCATATGCCGATGCAGTCTCCCAGCCCGAGGCAGGCATAGGGGCACCTTTTAAAGCCGCCAAGAAGGCGTGATGCTGCCCGGCAGGATTTAACTCCGTGATATTTGAATATAGCCTCTGACATGCCACCGCAGTGTATTACCGCCTTGCAATCCTTTTCTGGCGGTATTTTATCAGCCGTATCCGGTATTTCTGTGACCTTTTCCCTGTGCGGTAGCCTGGAGTTTGCCAGGTAAATCAATAAGCCGAAGAACAGGCCGATTGCCGTTACCACTATAACGATTATCAACTGATTCATTCCTATACTATCCCAGTGAAGCCGTAGAATGCCATCACCAATAACGCCCCGGTGATAAAAGCTATCGGCAATCCCTTTAGTGCCCTGGGGCAGTCTGCAAGCTCCAGCCTTTCCCTTATGCCGGACATTATCGCCAGCACCAGGGTAAAGCCAATGCCAGCGCCCAGGGCGGCTATCAGGCTCTCGATGAACGAGTAGCCTTCGTCGTTGCTTATCAGTATAATACCAAGAACGGCGCAGTTGGTGACGATGAGCGCCAGGTAGATGCCGAAGGAGTTGTACAGACTGTAGTTCGTCCTCTTCAGGAAGACCTCTATCATCTGTACCAGCGTGGCAATTACCAGTATATACATGATGATGTTCAAATATTCGGCGTTTAAGGGGGCGAGGACATAGTTGTCAATAAGCCAGCCAGCAACCGATGCAACCAGCATCACTGCGGTTACCAGCACCCCCATATTGACGGCGATACCCAGCTTCTTGGAGATACCGAAGAAGGGACAGAGCCCCAGGAATTTTACCAGGATGATGTTGTTGATAAGCGCCATACCGATAAATATAGACCAGAGCTCACCCATTCTTTGTCACCCCCGTCCATCGGAATAGCGCCAGCAGCAGCCCGACGACAAGGAAAGCCCCGGCGGGTAGAATGAATATGTATATGGGGTTATCTCCTAGCCCTGGCAGCGTGAACAAATCGTTACCGAAAATGGATATGCCGCCCGTTCCCAGTATCTCTCTGATCGATGCTATCAGGATCAGCGCCAGAGTGAAACCGATGCCGATTCCAAGTGCATCGGCAATGGATCGGGATACCTTATTTTTTGAGGCGAAGGCTTCCGCCCTTCCGAGCACGATACAATAGGCTACAATTAATGGTAGATAGATGCCCAGGGCGTTGTAGATGGTTGGAATATAAGCCTGGAATAACATATTGGCTACGGTGACAAAGGTGGCGATGATAATAATAAAGACCGGTATTCTCACCGTACCGGGGATGAATTTCCTTATCAGTGATATCATGGTGCTGGATGCCAGCAGTACAAAGGTAACGGCGGCACTTAAGCCCAGCGCATTCTCCAGCGAAGTGGTTGTTGCCAGCGCCGGGCACAATCCGAGGGCTAAAACGAATATCGGATTGGAGGTTATCAATCCCTTGATAAATTCTTTGGTAAATCCGGACAACCCTTTTTTCTCCTGTATAGTATTAAATTTTAATTAAGTAACTCCATCTTTTCCAGTGCCGCTTTTCTGACAATGTTGACCACTCCCATGCAGCTAATGGTGGCCCCGGTTATGCCGTCCACTTTTCCGTCATTGTTGTATCTCTTGAGGACGCAATCTTCAATCCTCAATTCTTTAAACTGGTCAAAGAAATCGCTGTTTACCAACCTATTCCAATACCACCTAGTCTCACGTTGCGATGTTACGATGATATCCTTTATCGTTTCCTTGTCCTCAAGGCCGATTATAATAACCATCCTGGGATTGAAACCTATACCTTCTCCATAGAAAGCATGGCCAATCTCACTTCGGCTGCTGTTATATAAAGTATAAATCTCTGTATCCGTATCGAAGTAATAGAAAGCTGTTTTCGGAAATATTCCCTGAAGCAGTTCCAGCGTCTCTTGGTCCTGCCGGCTTTCCAGCACTGCTTGGGTAATACCTCCCGAGATAACGAGAAGGGACACGCTGATAATAATCGCCAGCGTAAGTAGTGCTGTCGGATAAATTTTCTTAAGATGATCGAATTTCACCCTTTGTTTCCTTTTTGAATCCGTACGGCTTCGCTGTGGCGTATCTGTCGATAAGCGGGGTAAGAGCGTTCATTATAAGAATGGAAAAGCAGACCCCCTCTGGCATACCGCCGTAAAGCCTTATCAGAATTGTTAGTATGCCGGCGCCTATGCCGAAGGTGATTCTGCCCATTCGGGTGATAGGGGTAGTAACGTAGTCCGTCGCCATAAAGAAAGCCCCCAGCATAAGCCCCCCGCTGAGGATATGAAATATGGCATCCTGCCCCAGGGCGAAGCTGAGGAGTGCCACAGTTCCGATATAGGCTAGAGGGGTCCTCCAGTCTATGATTTTCAGCACTATCAGCAGGATGCCGCCAAGCAGTATCAGCAGAGTCATGGTTTCGCCCAGCGAGCCGCTGGTATTACCCAAGAAGAGCTCCCTATATAGTAAGAGCTCATCTGTTTTCCAGGAGAAGGCATCGCTCAAGGGAGAGGCGGAGGTGACGGCATCAAAGCTGAAGCCCGTCGGCGCTACCCAGGTTGTCATTGCATCAGGGAAGCTTAGCTGTAAAAAAGCCCTACCTGCCAGAGCCGGATTGAATATATTATGGCCCAGACCGCCGAAAGCCTCCTTGGCGATGGTGACGGCGAAGAACGAGCCCAGCGCCATCATCCACAGGGGTATCGTCGGCGGTAGGGTTAGCGCCAGCAGCAACCCGGTGATAACGGCGCTGCCGTCCATAGCGAAGGTTTTTTTTCTCAACTTACGGCAGATATATTCCGACAGCACCGCCGTAGTTACGCTGACGACTATTACAAGAATGGCGTTGTAGCCGAAATAGTAGACGCTGGCTGCAGTCGGTATCAGCAGGGCAAGCACCACGGTGTGCATTATCCTAGTGGTGGATATCCCCTTACGTATATGCGGAGATGGGAAGACCGGAGGCGCCTCCGGGTTCGCTTCCTTGTTACCTTTATTCTGTGGCACTGTCTGCCTTTCTGGCGAGCTCTGCCTTGGCTGTTCTTATATACTGCAATAAAGGTATGTTCGACGGGCAAACGTAGGCGCAGCAACCGCAGTTAAAACAATCATCTATATAGTAACGGCGGCAGTCATCGTATCTGCCGGCTCTGGCGTATCTGGCGAGCATGGAGGGCTCCAGCCGCATTGGGCATACCTCAATACACCTGCCGCATCGGATGCAGTCCTGCTCCTTTGCCGGTTTGCTCTCTTTCACCAGCAGGCAGCTGGTGCCCTTGGTAACCGGGGCGCCGGGGTTGGGTTGTGATACGCCGGTCATAGGTCCCCCGATTATAATCTCGACGGCTTCGCCTTCGATTCCACCGCAGTAGTCTAGAAGGTCGCCAAGTGGAGTACCCAGTCTTACCAGCAGGTTTTTAGGGTTTCTAATGGCACCGGTTACGGTTACCACGCGCTCGATAAAGGGCTTGCCTTTGACGACCGCATCATATATGGCCTTGACTGTGCTGACGTTGTGAACAATGACACCGATGTCGCAGGCACGCCCATTTATGGGTACTTCCCTGCCCAGCAAGACCTTGATAAGCATTTCCCGGGCACCTATCGGGTACCTTGTTTTTAAAGGGGCTATCTTGAAACAATCGTTATCGTCCATTGATGCTATCAATCCATCCATGTGTTCGATGGCGTCGCTTTTATTGTCCTCTATGGCGATATATATGTTGTCCGGGGCTACCACCTTTTTAACAATGTTCAAGCCGGATAGTATCTTATCGCCGTATTCCAGCATCGCCCGGTGGTCGGTTGTGATATACGGCTCGCATTCGCAGCCATTCAGGATTATGGTGTCTATAAAAACGCTATCGGGAATCGTCAGTTTGGCATGAGAAGGGAAAACGGCTCCTCCCATGCCTACGATGCCGGCTTCCCTTATTCTTTTAATTATTTCTTCTGCAGAAAGCTCATCGGGGTTGGTAACGGCATTCAATTTTACCCATTCATCTTTGCCGTCGGAGGTTATAACTATAGCCTGCTTGTGCCGGTCGGTGCTTGGATCGATAAGGGTTATAATATCGGAAATCTCACCAGATAAAGTGGCGTGAACAGGAGCCGAGATAAACTCCTCGGAATCGCCTATTTTCTGCCCGGTTAAAACTCTATCACCCTTCTTCACCAGGGGTTGACACGGCGCTCCCAGATTCTGGCTCATAGAGATTATAACCTTCTGTGGCAGCGGAGCTGGCTCTATCGGGCTCCGGGCGGTAACTCTGCAATCGGGTAATTTTATCCCATAGCGAGAGCCCCTCTTTTTAAGCTTGACGTCCGTTTTTATATACCTTCAACTTATATATATAAATATGCTATGGCAACCTGTTATTCCGTTGGAAAGCCGCTGGTGCGGTAGCTGTTCAGGTTTTTATCGATGATCAGCGCTTCGGTATCGGGCAAATTTTCAATCAACGCCAGGGCTTCATCCTTACCCATCACCATGCAGGCGGTCGCCAGGGCATCGGCAGAGGTGGTATTGCCGGCAAGAACGGTGGTGCTGGACAGGTCGACAGGTGATAATCCTACCCTGGGGTCGATGATGTGGTGATAGCGGTAGTCGCTGGTAAAGGCGGCTTCGTAGTCGCCGGATGTGGCGATGGCGCCGCCGCCAGAATTGATTATCTGGCAGTAGCCGTTGTTTCTGGGATTGGCTACGCCTATCTTCCACGGGTCGCCGTCCTGGCTGGTGCCGCTCAGTGACATATCGCCGCCGGCTTCGACCATCACATTATCGTTACCTCTATCTTTCAGCAGGCCGGCTGCCATGTCTACGATATATCCCTTGGCGATGCTGTCCAGGGTGATACCGGCGCCGGTCTTTGCCAGGGTTATGTCCTTACCGCTGATATTGATCATCCGGTAATCCACGAGGCTTTTAACCTCTGCGATGTCGCCAGTGGATGGCGGGGTGTTATGTTTTTGAAAGCTTTCGCTGTTTAACTCCAGCATCGGCAATACGGTAACGTCGAACGCACCGCTGGTTAGCTCGGCATATTGCACGGACTTCACCATCACCTCGACAAGCTCGCCGGAGGCATTCATTATCTGCCCCGTCTTATTTAGGCGGTAAAGCTGGCTGGTAGGGTCAAAGCGGCTCAATATACCGGATAGACGGTTTATCTCGGTGAAGGTGCTCCGTACCATATCTTCAGCCCTGCCCTCATCGGTATCGATCACCTTGATGGTGATAAAGGTGCCCAGGAGGGCTCTGGTTTCGGTATATGCTTTAAGTTCGGGCTCTACAAGTAGCTCTTTTAAGGTAATGCCACCGACGGCAAGGATGCCGGCACCGATGGCGGTGATGCGTATAAAATCGCGACGAGAAAGTTTTCCTTTCATACCGGTTTTATTTCCCCCCTCCGTTTTTACGTTTGTTTATGCACATCTTTCAACCCGTGACCATTTGCCTTTCTGTTGGAGTGTTGGTACAGATAGGCAGACCGGATATTAAAACAAGGTTATTAAGAAACGGGGTTATAAGCCCAGAGGTTTTATTAGGTCCGTGCGTATTAGTTGTTCGATTGTACATTGCTACGGGTCATGCATAATCAAAGCTGTTGGCAAAGACTATAATTCATATAATAATATATATAATACTTATAAAAAAATATGAGTAATAATATAAATATAGCCTAGCATAAACCCGTATTATGATGCAATACTAATATACAATATAAAAAACTATAAAGACATAATGATATAGAGCTTATACGGCAGCTTTAGCGGGGTTGTTTGAGGTCATTCGGACTTTTGAAAATAGTAACCGACACCGGGTTCGGTTATTATGTACTTCGGATGGGCGGGATCCGGCTCTATCTTCTGCCGCAGGTGCCAGACGTAAATGCGCACATGGTCTATGTCGTCGGTGTACTCCCAACCCCATACGTTTTCAAGGAGCTTCTTGTGTGTGAGAATACGCCCGGCGTTACCCAGAAGGTGAGCAAATAGCTTGAACTCGGTTGGTGTCAGCCTGATCCGCTTTCCGTTGACGGTGATTTTGCGTTCGGCTACATCTACAGTAAGGAAGTCGTCGCTATAGTTCGCCTTCCTGGCTCTCTGCCGTGGTATTGATTCGGCGCGCCGTAGCGTTGCCTTTACCCTTGCCACCAGCTCCTTGTTGCCCACCGGTTTGAAGAGATAGCCGTCGGCACCATGATCAAGACCACAGACGATGTTTGCCTCAGACTTCTGTTCACCGGTAATAATAACGATAGGTACATCGCTGACATCGCGGATGCGGCTGCATGTTTGCAATCCGTCCATCCGGGGCATCATTACGTCCAGGAGCACAAGATCAGGGTTATGGTTGAATATAAGCCGCAGGGCTTCCTGCCCTTCTCTGGCGGTGAGCACCTTGTATCCACTGTGTGTGAGGGTATTTATAGTTAGCCTGATGAATGCTGGATCATCATCGACGACAAGTATCTTTTTATCCATTGCTGTTCTCCTTGCGGTGCTTAAGCAGCCCGGAGACAGCATCGCGCAGCTGGTGGGTATTGGCTGGTTTAGACAGGTAGGCATTGTCTTTGACGATCAGTATCTTATCTTTCATGTTTATTCATCTCCTTCGTGTGGATAATTCAGCCCGGAATGGTGCAAAGGAGCCATCTATTAAATGTAATAAATGCTGGCTGCTGGAAAGGATATCGTTGAGGCATTGCTTCTGCCTTTTATTTAACTTGCCCGGTATTTCGTCAAGCATAAGCTCGGAGAAGCCGATGATGACATTTAGGGGAGTGCGTAACTCGTGAGATATATCGGCTAAAAGATCGGACACGAGCTTGCTATTCCCCTCTATCCCTTCGGTTTCTTGGGGAGATTCTCCCATTTGTGTTTTTTCCTTATTTAAAAATTTCCTCAGTGTATTGATAAAGTCGCGGACGTTAATAGGCTTGGAGATATAACCATCACACCCCGTTTGCATTACCCTTTCTCGGTCTCCCTTCATGGCGCAGGCGGTCAGCGCCAGAATAACTGCGCCTCTGCCGGCAGTGTTCTTTCTTATCATACCGACCGCCGTTGCACCGTTTATATCTGGCAGCTGCATGTCCATAAGAATAAGATCCGGGGGTGTTGTTTTCATTTTCTCCATTGCCTGACGGGCAGTTGTTGCCCGGAGAACTTCATAACCCTCTGACTCCAGAATGTGGCAGGTCAGCTTCATGTTCATAAAGTCGTCTTCTACGACCAGTATTTTCTTATCCGGCATCTATCTGTCCTCCCGGTGGATAACGGGGATTGAAAAGGTGAAGTTGCTGCCACTGCCGATTTCACTGGTCAGCCAGATAGCACCACCGTTAAGCTCGATCAGCCTTCTGGCTATTGCCAACCCTAGACCGGCGCCCTGGTGCCCGGCACCGGTGCTTCCTTCCGCCTGTCCGAACTCCTCGAAGATTTTCTGGTGATCTTGTGGGCTTATACCGATGCCGTTATCGATAACGGAGCAGTATATTAAATGAGGTTTTTCCATTGTACAGGTTACGCTTATCGTGCCGTCCTCCGGGGTGAACTTATGGGCGTTGGATATAAGGTTGAGGAATACCTGTTTTATCTTGGCTTCATCGGCGTAGATAGCAGGTACATCTTCGTCGATTTTTATATTCAGCGTCTGTTTCTTCGACGTCAGCATGGGTAATACCGTCATCCTGACATCCTCCAGCAGACACAACAGGTTGAAATCACCGGGTTCCAGGATGGTTTTACCGGACTCAACCTTGGACAGGTTCAGTATGCCGTCGATGAGATTAAGCAAATGCTTGGTCGAGGTGTGGATATATTGCAGGAACTCATAGTGGGTTACCCTGTCCTGGGGCGCCATCGTATCGTCCAGCAGCACCTCCGAGAAACCGATAATAGAATTTAAGGGAGTACGCAACTCATGGCTCATCTTAGCCATGAAGCCGGATTTAGCGCGGTTTGCCTGATCCAGCGCCCGGTTAGCTTCCTCCAGGCTTTTATTTGACTGCTGCAAGCTCTCCACCAGTTTGCGGTTCTCAATCAGAAGCCTTTGCTCTCTCAAGGCATTGTTGATGATGGTCTCCAGTTCCGTCATCGCCACCGGTTTGAGTACATAGGCGTACGCCCCTTCGTTTATGGCATCTACAGCTGTTTCGATGCTGGCGTGGCCGGTTATCATAATCACCACCGTCTCCGGGTAGATTTCCTTGGCTGTCTCTAATATCTCCACGCCGCTTATATCGGGTAGCTTAATATCGGTGATAAGAATGTTGAACGGCTTCTGCCTGATAAGCTCCAGTGCTTTACTGCCGGTTGCGGCGGTGGTCACGCGGTAACCGATATCCTTCAGCCCGGCAGACAGTGTCTTCAGGGTCGATGTATTATCATCTATCAATATAATATCTACTATTGATGTCATATTCAGCCCGCTCTATTACCGTGAAATCTCACCCATCAATGCCAGTATTTTCTCTATATCGAAGGGTTTATAAATACAGGTGTAAGCTCCTAGGCATATGGATTTCCTGACCAGTTCCTCCTCAGAGTAGGCGGTCATCATAACGACTGCCGACTGCGGGTTTATCTTCTTAACCTCGCGGAAGGTCTGTACGCCGTTGATACCGGGCATTTTTATATCCATGAAGATAAGGTCGAATGAAACCTGTTTCGCCGCCTCGATAGCCTGGTAACCATTTTCGGCAAGGACGACATTATGCCCCTCGTCCTCTAGTATACCGCCCAGGGTCAGCCGGCTACTTTTAAGGTCATCCACCACCAGAATATTTGTTTTCATTACATTTCCTTTCGTGTATACACTATGGTTTACAACCATCTATCATTTGGGTAGAGACACCGTGTAAGTGGTGCACTTTCCAGTCTTCCGTAAGGGCAAGACAACGGTAAAGGCGGCACCTCGTCCCTCTTTGCTTTCTACCAGAATGTCTCCGCCGCGTCTCTCCAGTATGCTTTTACAGACCGATAATCCGAGACCGATACCCCTTGCTTTGGTGGTGAAGAGGGGGTCGAATATCTTTTTTATGGCTGCTGGTGGAATGCCACAGCCATTGTCGCTGAAAACGATGCTGACGGTATTCCCCCTGCTTTTTGCTCTGATGGTCAGGTTACCTCCTTCGAGCATCGCCTGTTCGGCGTTGATTATAATGTTGGTAAAAACCTGACGGATCTGGTTGGCGTCCACCATAACCATAGGCAGTTTTTATCCATACTCTTGACCAGATTTATATTTTTCGCCGGTGGGTTGTGCTCCAGGGTATGTTCGATCAAATCAGCTATGCTGGTGGGGTGGACGGTCGGTCTGGCTACCCGCGAGAAGCCGAGAAGGTCGGTTATCACCTTGTTTGCCGAATTGACCTCCTCATCCATGATTTCCAGAAACTCTATTCCCCTGGGCTCAGTGGCAGGCAGGTCGGTATTATTTATTTTTCTGCGTACATAGAAAACGGCGTTCTTTATTGCCCCAAGCGGGTTTCGCAGCTCGTGGCCGACGCCACTGGCAAGCTGCCCGATAGCCGCCAGCTTCTCGGAGCGGATTAACTGTTCACGTGTTTCCAGTAGCTCCTCATTGGCGGCGCGAAGTTCCTCCTCGGTTGACTGCAGCTCCTCGTTTGCTGACCGAAGCTTATCGTTGCGTGCATCCAGCAGCTCATTCTTTTTCTGTATCTCCTCCTCCATCTGCTTGCGCTCGGTGATGTCCCTCATGCTTGCTTGGACAATTGTCTTGGTGCCCATTTTTAACA
>DUFE01000033.1 GCA_011170385.1 Dehalococcoidia bacterium
AAGAAGCTTATAAAAACACCACCACAGGCTCTAAGGGTGCAGAAATTCGGCGATTCCGGCATAGATGTCCGTATACTGGGCGATGTGCGACCGATGATGCAGTGGGAGGTTACCGGTGAATTGAGAAAGCGGCTCAAGAAAGCCTTCGACGAGGAGGGAATCGAGATTCCCTGGCCTCATATCAAGCTGTATTTCGGGGGCAACCAGCAGGGTAACGGCATCGTCTGCAAAGCCTGCTCTCACCCCAACCCGGAAGGTAATAAGTTCTGCGGCAACTGCGGCGGTGCTCTATGACAAGAATACTGGGAATCAGCGGCAGTCCGCGCAAGGGAGGTAACTCGGACACGCTGCTCAAACACATCCTGGCGGGGGCAAAAAGGACCGGCGCTATAACCGAAGCCATACACCTGCGGGACTATCAGTTTCTGGGCTGTATCGGCTGTGAGAAGTGCCGCAAAGCAAAAAAATGCATCGGTCTGCAGGATGGCATGCAGCTTATCTATCCTAAGATCAAAAAGGCGGGTGGAATAGTCCTTACCAACCCGACGCACAACCACAATGTTACCGCCTGGATGAAGGCTTTCATAGACCGCCTATACTGCTACTACAACTTTTCCGAAGAGCGCCCCGGAAGCTGGTCCAGCCGCCTGGCGGGGCAGAACCGAAAGGCTATTATAGCCTCCATCGGCGAGCAAAACAGCTATGAAGAAGGCATTGGCTTTGCGCTTGAGGCGATGCGCATACCTATCAAAGACCTTGGCTTCGAAGTGATTGCCGAGCTACCAGTCCTGGGTGTCTTCGGGAAAGGCGGCATTGGCAAGGACGTTCTGCAACAGGCAGAGGTTCTGGGCAGCGAGTTGGCAAAACAGCTCGGAAGCGCCCGAAGTGTGGCATAACAGCCGATGAAAATTGTATAATGTCTCCTAACTGCCTATAATCCTGTCCGGAAGGGAGATTGCGACATGCCATCATTTGCCTACTTTAAGAAGAAGTTCGTTCCACTCGCTGAAGCCAGGATAAGCGTTATGACCCACGCCCTGCATTATGGCACGGCGGTCTTCGAAGGTATCCGGGGCAACTGGAACGAGCAGCAGCAGCAGATGTTCATCTTCCGCCTCAAGGAGCACTACCAGCGGCTGGAGGAAGGCAGCCGCCTGCTGCGAATGGAATTACCCCACTCTGTGGATGAGCTATGCTCCATAACGGTAGAGCTGGCGCGCAGGTGTGGTTTCAAGGAGGACACGTACATCCGACCCCTGGTTTATAAAAGCGCCGAGGCGATGGGCGTGCGCCTGCACAACCTGGACTGTGATTTCCTGGTCTTTGCCATACCCTGGGGGCGCTACCTGGATATGGACGCCTGCCACTGTGGCATCTCGTCCTGGCGGAGACCCGGCGATAACGTCATCCCGCCGCGCGCCAAGATAACAGGCCTGTATATCAACAACGCTTTCACCAAGACGGAGGCGGTGGATAAAGGCTTCGACGAAGGCATCATGCTCTCCCCGGACGGCTATGTATCCGAGGGCAGTGGCGAAAACCTGTTTATCCTCAAGGACGGCAGGCTGATAACGCCGCCGGTAAGCAACAGTATACTGGTAGGCATCACCCGTAATACGGTAATGATCCTGGCGAAGAACGAGCTGGGCATAGAGACAATAGAGAGACCCATCGACCCCGAAGAGCTGTATACCGCCGATGAATGCTTCCTAACCGGCACCGCTGCCCACGTTACCCCCGTCGGTGAGATCGAGAACCGTAAAATAGGTAGCGGCGGCGGTGAGGTCGCCGGCAGGCTGCAAGAACTGTACTTTAAGGTGATAAAGGGTGATAATCCCAAATACATCTATTGGTGCACCCCCGTCTACGAAAAGTAATCGATTAAAAAACTGGAGGTTGAAATGAGCGAAGCTCTGGCTATAATCATCGGTTATCTTCTGGGCTCCATCCCATCCGCTTACCTCGCTACTCGCCTTATCAAGGGTGACGATATCCGAAATATGGGCGGCGGCAATGTAGGCGGCTTAAACGTCTTTCGTGAAGTAGGTCCCTGGCCAGCAGTGGCAGTGGGCATAGTCGACTTCGGCAAGGGAGCAGTGGCGGTCGCTATCGCCAAGTGGGGGCTGGGCGTGCCCGACGCCTATGTATTGCTTGCCGGGCTGGCATCGGTTATCGGTCATAACTGGATGGTCTGGCTTAAGTTCAGTGGCGGCAAGGGGATGGGCGCAACCATCGGCGCCCTTATGGTATTGCTGCCCGCCTACGGCTATGCACCTCAGCTGGGTATCTTCTGCGCCGTGATTATGATCCCGCTGGTGCTCACCCGCAATGTAGCCCTGTCGATGTTCTTGGGGCTTGCCTCGCTGCCAATCATCGTCTGGTTCAGCGTAGAGCAAGGGAAGGAATATGCCACTATAATGTCCGTCGTACTGCTGCTGGTGATAGTAGCCAAGTTCCTGCCAACGGCGCTCGCCGCGCTTAAAAACAAGGGTCTGGCAGCCTTCGGGGTGGACCGATGGCAGCGGGATAAGAGGGATTAGGCTCCGGCAGTATTCACCTTCAAAGATTTAAGCAAACAGCTTATCTGGCAGCTGGCTTCGAATTCGGCGGTAAAGCTGTAAGCCTCCTCAAGCAACTGACCGATGGCGAAGCTACCGTGCCCGTGCACCATAACGACGCGGTGCTCCTTCAGCGCACGGGCGATAATATCAGCCAGTTCACCGGGGACGACTTCTGCACCATAACCAAGTACCGGTACTTTGCCGATTAACGGCAACGTTTCCGCATTGGGGACTATCTCTTTATCGGTCAGTGAAAGGGCGATGGCGTGAGGTGGATGGGCATGGACTATAGCCTGCGCTGATGTCTGTTTATAAATAGCGCGGTGAACAGGCAACTCCACCGAAGCCAGGGGGGTTGCGCGGTTGTTTTTGTTTATACCGGTCTCAATAAGGTCATTCTCTTCTAGGTTGTTAAGCTGGCTTCCGCGCCGGGTAATGATAAGGTTCTCCCCCAGCCTGATGCTTAAGTTGCCACTACTCGAGCACACCAGCCCACGGCTGAAAAGGTCGTGACCGACTGACTGAAATTGAGATAAAATCATAGTCCGCCCTTAAGTATAGAACAACACCGCAATATAATGCCAATACTGCATTCACCGGTAGTCTATACTTTACGACGGGGAAAATCAAATTGCACTAGTCAAGCCGCCTGATAACGGCGACTACTTTACCCTGGATTTCGACATCGTCGGGGTCGGCAAAGATGGCTTTCATACGGCTATTCGCCGGCTGGAGTCGCACTCTGCCCTTTTCCAGATAAAATTTTTTAAGCGTCGCTTCCCTTTCCGGCTTGAGCCATACTGCCACCATCTCCCCATTTTCCGCTGCATTCGCATACTGCATCAGTACGATGTCGCCGTCGTTGATGAGGGCGTCCACCATAGACGTGCCTTTCACCTTCAGGGCATAAACGCCCTCCCTGTCACGGATTAAATCACCGGTTACTTCGATGGTATCTGAAATAGTAGTTACATCCCAGGTACCGGTATCGGGCACCGGTATTGGCTCGCCGGCGGCGATAGCACCGATGACGGGAACATAAATCCCGCGACTGGCAGC
>DUFE01000034.1 GCA_011170385.1 Dehalococcoidia bacterium
CCGGCAAACCAGCCGTAATTTGGCTGGAAGGGCAGGATTGTTGCGGCTGCACCGAATCCTTCCTTAACAGCCAGGAACCACTGGCAGTCTCGCTCCTTTTGGACACCATTTCCCTGCGTTACCACGAAACCGCTATGGCAGCTTCGGGCTACCATTCCGAAGAAGCCCTGGAAGACACGATTGCCGAAGGTGGTTACATACTGGTGATAGAAGGCTCGATTCCCCTTGCCGAAGATGGGCTCTACTGCACCGTCGGCGGCAAACCCTTCAGAGATATCGTACACGACGCCGCAGCTAATGCGGCAGCCATTATTCCGGTCGGCTCCTGCGCCACCTTCGGTGGTATCCCTGGCGCCGGCCCCACCGATGCCGTCGGCTATCTCTTCCGCGGTACCAAGAAGCACCACTACTACGATGATGTTACCGGGAGCACTCCGGTAATCAACCTGCCCACCTGCCCGCTGCACCCCGAACGTCTAGTGGCAGTTATCGTACACTACCTGACCTTCGGTACGGTGCCACCGCTAGATGCTTTCAACCGACCGATTGCTTTCTACGGCACCCTGCAGCATGAGAACTGTGAGCGGCGCGGGCACTTCGATGCCGGACGCTTCCTCACCGACTGGGGAAACCCGAACCAGCAGGGGTGGTGCCTCTACCTCAAGGGTTGCCGCGGTCCCTGGGCATACCAGGACTGCTGGAAACGACTGTGGAATAACCGAACCAGCTACTGCATCGCCTCCAACACCCCTTGTATCGGTTGCAGCGAACCCGAGTTTTACGAGACTTTCAGTCCGCTTTACGAACGCCGGTTTGAAGTGGAACTGCCAGGCATCGGCAGAGTAAATATAGACAAGGTCATGGCTACTGTAGCCGGCGTTGCCGCTGCCGGTGTCGGCATTGATATGCTTATCAGCCGAATGAAAGAAGGCGGAAAGGAGAGTTAAATGGCACGTATTAAAATCGATCCAATAACACGAATTGAAGGCCACTTAAGCATCGAAGTAGAGGTTGAAAACGGTGTAGTCACAGATGCCTGGTCCGCCGGCAATATGGTACGAGGCTGGGAAGTAATCCTGAAGGACAAAGACCCCAGAGATGCCCCATATATAACCAGCCGTATCTGCGGTGTATGCGAAGGCGTCCATAGCATCGCCTCGGCCCACGCCCTAGACGATGCTTTCGGCATCGACGTACCGGAGGCAGGCAGATTGATGCGCAACCTCTTCTGCTCCGGTATGTATATGAGCGACCACTACATCCATTTCTACGTGCTTTCGGCGCTCGACTACCTGGATATAATGGCGGTAGCCAGCTACGCCGGCAACGACCCGGGACTTTTAGCCATCAAGGATAAAATAACCTATCTGGCAACTCATAACGATACCTCTCCCTTCACCCCCCGTTACGAGCCGGATGAGTATTGCCTCAACGACCCGGAGGATGTTACCACGCTGGTATCGCACTATATCAAGGCGATAGAGCTCAAAGCCAAATCAATGAATATGTTATCAGCCATCAGCGGCATACAGCCTCACCCCAATACCATCAACGTCGGCGGTTGTATGGCTTCCCCCACCCGGGAACAACTTATAGAAGCCAGGGCTCTGTGGGAAGAGCAGGTGGATTTCGTCAACAATACATATATTCCGGATGTTACGTATGTCGGCACCGGGCCGCTGTTGCCACTGGCTACAGCAGGTATCGGTGGCGGGCACCAGAACTACCTGTGTTACCGCATGTTCCCCGATGATGACGTATCCAGCAGCAGCGACCGCCCCTTTGGCGGTAGTGACCACATCTTCAGGGGAGGTGCCATCATCGGCGGAGCCCTCAACCCGGCAGAAAACGTAGATTACAGCCGGATCACCGAAGCCATCGCCCATTCCTGGTATAACTACCCAGCCGGCACCGACAGCCTCCACCCCAGCGAGGGGGTGACTGAACTCAATCCGAAGAAGGAGGGAGCTTATTCATTCGTTAAAGCGCCGCGCTATAAGGGCAATCCGATGGAGGTCGGTCCCCTGGCGAGGGGTCTGGTAAATCAATATCCGGAGCTGATGAATCTAGTCGCTGCCGGCGCCCAGCCGGGGGCAGTCGCCCGTCACTTCTGCCGTGCCATCGAGTCCAAGACAATTGGCGAAGCCGGCTTACGTTGGCTCGACCGCCTTATCGACATAGCTACTGCTGGTCCGGTAATCGGCATGAAAGACATCCCGACACCGAAATCCGGGCAGGGCTTTGGCACCTGGGATGCTCCAAGAGGAGCCTTGGGTCACTGGGTAAATATCGAGGGCGGGCGCTTAGAGAACTACCAGATCGTCGTCCCTAGTACCTGGAACGCCTCACCGAGGGATGAAAATGGCAAACGCGGTCCCTACGAGGAATCGCTGATCGGTGCCCCGGTTCCCGATACCGATAATCCCATCAACCTGGTGCGTATTATACGCTCCTTTGACCCCTGTCTGGCTTGCGCTATTCACCTGATTGACCCAGAAACAAACGTAGTAAAGGTTCATAAGGTAAATTAAGGGGGTAATGATTAGAATGGCAAATTCAGATGTTCAGCAAAAAAGACACCCTCTGGTGTTTCTTGTTCTTCTTAGACTAACTTTGGTGTCGGTAATCCTCCTGATAATAACGGGTTTTTATATCCACTATCCCTTCATAGACAACGGTTGGGGATTTCTCATGTCGATGATGCGCGGAGTGCACTTCTTCGCCGCCGGCATACTGACTATATCGGTGGTACTCCGCGTTATTCTAATGTTCATCGGCAAGTACCGGGACTGGTCGTCCTTTATACCTAACTTTAGGGATATAGCATTACTCCCCAAGGTTATTGCCCATTATCTACACCTTCGCGACATGCCGGAAACACCCAAGAAATACAATCCCCTGCAAATGATTTCTTACCTCGCTATTTTCCTGTTGGCGATTTTCCAGATAATTCTGGGCTTCGCTTTGATGTTTCCCGAAGGTGCGCTGGCAGGATTAAACTACGGCCTTTTCGGCAGTGAGGTCAACACCCGCATCGCCCATTACATCATCAACTGGGTATTTATTCTATTCCTGATTGTCCATACCTACCTTGCCATACGGGACAGCTTCGAGGATACAAAAGAGGTCTTTATGGTGAAAGGCGGCGAGGAAGAATAACAGAAGCACTGGAGCAGGATTACCTATGACGCAGAAAAACGGTAATGGAACGACACTAGTGCTGGGGCTGGGCAACATCCTGATGGGTGACGAAGGCTTCGGCGTCCATGTCGCCCGCCGCCTGAAGGAAATCGAACTACCGGATGATGTCAGGATAGAAGAGGGCGGCGTCGGCGGTTTCAATCTGCTCGGTCTCCTGGAAGGGGTAGATCGGCTGATAGTGGTAGACGTCATGATACTGCCGTCACCCCCAGGAGAGCTCTGCCTCCTGGAGCCGGAGCCAGGAATCGCCGAACCGGGCAAGGTCATCCTGTCGTTCCATCAGGTCGGTGTGCTAGACCTGATGCAGATGTGGGGGCTCATCGGCAAAGAGCCCGAGGTTAAATTCCTCGTTACCCAGCCGCAGAGCATGGAGCTGGGCGATGGACTATCACCCCCCATGCAGGCTGCCGCCGATAAAGCGGTTGGGATAGTAAAGGAACTGTGCACCAATTTAAATAAAAGGAGTCAGGGGTTATGTATATGCTAACCTTTCTAATTACCATCCCTCTGTTATTAATATCATTGTTGCTGTTCGGCCTCGGGCTGATGCAATCGGCAAAGAGAGGTTCGAATGCCCGAAGTTTTATGACAGCCGGATTGAGTGTCTGGCTAATCAGCATAGTTATCGGCGCACTGGTGTTTATCTTCGTCTAGCTGATATCGATAATAAACACCAGCCAGTTTATGTATTAGTACGCCGGCTGAAGGTACCTGCCTTCAGCCGGTATTTGCCAATTCCCTCTGTGTTCAATACAATATAGTAATGAGAAACGCTTCACCTGAATTGGGTTCCGTAGTACGTTTAAGGGTTAAGGTGCACGGGGTGGTGCAGGGGGTCGGTTTTCGGCCCTTCATCTATCGGCTCGCCCACAGATCCAGCCTAAACGGCTGGGTTAGAAATACCTCCGGCAATGTTACCATCGAAATCGAGGGGCGGGAAATGGATATTGAACGCTTTATCGGCTCGCTTAAAGATGATGCCCCACCAGTCGCTCACATAAGTGACGTTGCCACCGAGACCATAGCCGTAAAAGGCGATTCCGGCTTCACTATACTGGAAAGCAAAGCTAAAACCGGGGAGTACCAGCCGGTATCGGGAGATATCGCCACCTGCTCCGAGTGCCTGAAAGATATATTTGACCCCGGCAACCGCCGTTATCTTTACCCTTTTACCAACTGCACCAACTGCGGACCACGCTTTACCATCATCAGGGGCATCCCCTATGACCGCCCGCTGACAACTATGAACCGCTTCATTATGTGCCCGGATTGCCAGGCGGAATATGACGATCCGCTGAACCGCCGTTTCCACGCCCAGCCCAACGCCTGCCCCAAATGCGGACCCAGCCTGCTATTGGCGGATCGGGAAGGCAACGCCGTTGCCTGTTGCAATGTACTCAAAAAAGCTGCTGGATTGCTTAAAGAAGGCAATATAATCGCTATCAAGGGGATTGGTGGCTTTCAGCTTGCCTGCGATGCTACCAACAGCGACGTGGTGGTGCTCTTGCGGAAGAGGAAGAGGCGCCCGGGGAAACCATTTGCCCTGATGATGGCTTCTATCGACGAAATTAAAAAGCACTGCATGGTATCTCCCGACGAAAAAGGGCTGCTGCTATCAGCCCAGTCCCCCATCGTGCTATTAAGGTGGCAGAGGGATGTTTCAAATATCGCGGAGGGAGTTGCCGAGCGGAATAAATACCTAGGGATTATGTTGCCCTCAACGCCGCTGCACCACATATTGCTGCGTTATACTGGGATACCGCTAGTTATGACCAGCGGCAACATTAGCGAAGAACCTATCTGCAAGGATAACAACGAGGCGATGCGAAGGCTGGAAGGCATCGACGATTATTTCGTGCTGCACGATCGCGATATCTACTCCCGTTACGACGACGGTGTCTACCTTGTGGAGAGAAACGAGGTGCGAGCGCTCCGGCGGGCTCGAGGACACGCACCTTCACCCATAAAGCTACCGTTCACATCAAGGCAAATTATGGCCTGCGGAGCCGATGAAAAGAACACTTTCTGCCTTACCAGGGACAAATACGCCTTCTTGAGCCAGCACATCGGCGATATGGACAACGAAGAGACGCTGGAGCATTATGAAGACACCATCAAACTGTATAGACGGCTTTTCTGCATCGAGCCGGAGGTTATTGCCCACGATATGCACCCGGAATATCGCGCCACCAGGTATGCCCTCCGATTCGCCGCTGAGAAAGGGCTGCCGACCGTCGCTGTACAGCACCACCACGCCCACATCGTGAGCTGCATGGTGGAAAACAATGTCAGCGAGCCGGTTATCGGCATCGCCTTCGACGGCACTGGCTACGGCCGCGATGGCAACATCTGGGGCGGCGAGTTCCTGGTGTGCGACGCAAAAGGTTTCGAACGAATCGCCCACTTAGAATATATTCCCATGCCCGGCGGTGATTCCGCCATCCGCAAGCCGTATCGGATGGCACTAGGTTATCTTCTAACGCTGCTGGGGAAAGAAATACCGCTTAAAAACCTGCCTGTAATCAGCCGTATACCCGCTGAAGAGGTAGTGATTATCAAGAAGCAAATAGAGCAGAGGTTCAACGCACCTCTTACCTCCAGCGCCGGGCGTCTTTTCGATGCCGTTTCGGCTTTAGCCGGCGTTCGAGGCGAGATTGAATACGAAGCCCAGGCGGCTATCGAGCTTGAGATGCTGGCGCCGGATGATATCAGCAATCTCGACGCTTACCCTTTTACCATTGAGCACGAAAATGGTATTCTATTAATCAGGCTTAAAGATTTGATTGCCGCAATCGTCAGCGAGGTTGCCAGTGGCGTTCCGGCAACGATAATATCCGGCAGGTTTCACCGAACGGTAGCAAGAATAATAGTAAATACCTGCTGCATAGTTTCGGAGAGAAGAAAAATTAAATCCGTCGCCTTGAGCGGCGGCGTTTTTCAGAACCGTCTATTGCTCAACCTGGCGATAGACGAGCTGGAAAAAGAGGGTTTCAGGGTATATAGCCACCGTATCGTCCCCGCTAACGACGGTTGCATCGCCCTGGGACAGGCGGCAATCGCCCATTTCAGCTAAGAATAAGAGGTCTGCAATATGTGCTTAGCCATACCGGTACAGATTACCTCGATACACGGCACTGAAGCCGATGTCAGGGTCGGCAGCATAGTAAAAAAAGCCAGCCTGTGGCTGACGCCGCAGGCAAAGGTCGGCGACTATGTCCTGCTGCATACCGGCTACGCCATCGCCATCTTCGATGAAACCGAAGCCGAGGAAACACTGTCCCTCTTTCGCGAGATGGCGGAGAAGATGGAGGAGCAATGACGGTAACAGACGATTTCCGCCGTTCCGAGCTGGTTGCGGGATTAGTAAGCAGCATCAATCGGCACGCCGGTAAACAGGCTCGCTTTATGGAGTTCTGCGGCGGGCATACCGTCGCCATTCTCAAGAACGGCATCCGTCAGCTTCTACCGCCGGCGTTAACGCTTACCTCCGGTCCCGGCTGTCCGGTGTGTGTCACTGACAATGCCGACCTGGATAAAGCCATTGCTTTAACCAAACTACCCAACCTTATTCTAACATCCTTCGGTGATATGCTTCGGGTGCCCGGCAGTAGCTCCAGCCTCCAGGAAGCCAGGGCTGCCGGCAGCGATATCCGCATCGTCTATTCACCATTAGACGCCCTTGAGCTGGCACGGAGCAACCCGCGGAAATCGGTGATTTTTCTAGCCGTCGGCTTCGAGACTACCGCCCCCGGTGTCGCTGCCTCGGTGCTGCAGGCAAAGCAGGAAGGCTTGAAGAACTACTATATACTGTCCCTGCATAAGCTATGCCCACCGATAACCAAAGTGCTGCTGGATTCTGGCGAAATTAACCTGCAGGGACTGATATGCCCCGGTCACGTGAGCGCCATCATCGGCTCTAATTCGTGGCGGTTCATCGCCAGAGACTACAGCATACCCTGCGTCGTCTCCGGATTCGAGCCGCTGGACATACTGCAATGCGTTGACATGCTGACGCAGCAGGTAGCTAAAGGCGAAGCGAAGGTAGAAATAGCTTACAGGCGGGGTGTCACTCCACAGGGCAACCAGACCGCCAAAAAGGTTATGGAGCAGGTGTTCCAGCCAGCAGCGGCAAGCTGGCGGGGAGTTGGCGAAGTTGCCGATAGCGGCCTGGCGTTGAAAGAAGAGTTTAAAGATTTCGATGCCGAGCTTAACTTCGACTTCGACCCGGGACCGACCAGAACACATAAAGGCTGTATCTGCGGCGATATCTTACGTGGTGTGAAGACTCCGCAAGAATGCCGGCTCTTCCGCAAGGTGTGTACGCCGGTAAGCCCGGTGGGTCCTTGCATGGTCTCATCAGAGGGAAGCTGCGCCGCCTATTATCAATACGGAGGAGAGAATGCCTGATTCAGATAAAGTTCTGCTCGCCCATGGCAGCGGCGGCAAACTGGCGCACGAAATCGTCAGGAATAGTGTTGTATCGGCTCTGGACAATCCTATTTTAAACGTGCTCGACGATTCGGCTGTTATAAACGTCAATGGCAGGCTGGCTTTCA
>DUFE01000035.1 GCA_011170385.1 Dehalococcoidia bacterium
GGGCAGTACTATACCCATACAGCTAGGCTGGACTCCACTGGTTGCCTTCTGCTTTATGGTCTTCTGCCTACTCTATATGCCCTGTGCCGCCACTATCGCTACCATACGCTCTGAGACAGGGTCCTGGAAGTGGGCAGGATTCGCCACCCTTTATACTACCGCTGTTGCCTGGATAGTCGCCACGCTCATCTTTCAGGTTGGAAGCCTGTTTTCCGGTTAGAGAACGGAGTACACCATACCCTAAATTGACAATAATCCAAAGAGGGGATAGACTCACGATATCTCTGTTTGAGGAAGGAACGATATGCCATCGGGTGGCATACCTATCGGCAAGCTATTTGGCATTTCATTGATACTGCACTACTCCTGGTTCTTTATCTTTGCCCTGGTGACCTGGGCACTGACCACCGGCTACTTCCCCGTCGCCTACCCGGACTGGAGCCTGACCACCTCGATAATAGCCAGCCTGGTGACCAGCCTTCTGTTCTTCGCCTCAGTGCTGGCGCACGAAATGATGCACAGTATAGTCGCTAGGTCTTCCGGCATCCCGGTCAAATCGATAACTCTGTTCATTTTCGGCGGGGTGGCTCAAATAAGCGAAGAACCCAAAGAGCCCAGAACAGAGTTTAAAATTGCTATTGCCGGCCCGTTGACCAGCATCGTGCTGGGCGGCATATTCATTGGTATCTGGCTATTGCTGCCCACCAGGTTCGAGGCGCTGACAGCGGTATCCTTCTGGCTGGGATGGATAAACCTGTTTCTCGCCGGTTTCAACCTGCTACCCGGATTCCCCCTAGATGGAGGGCGTGTGCTTCGATCCATACTTTGGTGGCGTAGCGGCAACCTTCGACGCGCCACAAGGTGGGCTTCCAACGTTGGGCGTGGGCTTGGCTTTGCTATTATCTTCGCCGGTATATGGATGATATTTTACGGTCTGTGGTTTAATGGCATATGGCTTGCCTTCATCGGCTGGTTCCTGACAAATGCGGCGGCACGCAGCTACCATCAGGTGGTTCTCCAGCATATGCTGCAAGGGCATACGGTCAGGGAGATTATGAACCGTGACTGCCTCACAGTACCCCCGAACATCACCATAGACAAACTGGTTAACGATCATATTCTACCCTCTGGAAATCACTGTCTTGTTGTGACTACCGGCAGCCGCTTGCAGGGTATGGTCACCCTGCAAAATGTAAAGGCCTTTCCCCGACGGCAATGGGCTAACAAGACAGTGGTGGAAGTGATGACTCCACTAGATAAAATACAGCGGGTAAACCCCGACGATGACCTAGCCAGTGTCCTCAAGATGCTAACGGAACAAGACATCAACCAGCTACCAGTGGTGGAAAACGATAACATCGTCGGTATCATAGGCCGTGATAACCTGCTTTCTTTTATCAATGTCCGTGACAGGTTGGGAATATAACTCAAATATAGAACAACCCCCTTAAACATATTACCTGGCCTGCTTGAAAAGTAAAATACTATTCACTATCTCAAAAGGAGGCTGAGATATGCGCCAGATTGAAAAGAGAGAATCAACTGCTGTATTCACTCCAAACCGCCTTGAAGCCCTGACAGACGGAGTATTTGCCATTGTAATGACTCTGTTGGTACTGGATATAAGTATTCCTGTAATAGAAGAGTCAGTGTTGCAATCGGAACTGCCCCATAGGTTACTTGAGCTACTGCCTAAACTATACAGCTACGCACTTAGCTTCATAGCGCTTGGTCTTATCTGGATCGGTCATCGCTTTGCCTTTCATTTTATAAAACGGTGCGATATCAGGCTGATATGGTTCAATATAATTTTCCTGATGTTTGTCGCCCTTATACCTTTCTCTACCTCCCTTATGGCGGATTATTTAATGGAACAGCTCCCGCTTGTAATAATCCTAATCAATTTAATGCTTGTCCTTATTATGCGATTTATCATCTGGACATATGCCACTATGAATTACCGCCTGGTGGATAGAGACATTGACCCTCAATTCGTAAAGATGGAAAAATTGACTACTATCGCGTTTGCCTCTGTCGCCTTAATTGGGATTTGCGTTACTTTCGTCAGTACTGCCGCTGTCTGGTACGCGATGTGGGTATTGCTTGCGTTTGCTTTTATAACGGGAGGTGGCCAGCCAAAACCAGATAAGAGCGGCCAATGACCGCTTCCTTCGGGTAACAATATGGTATTTTCATGGCTGGGGAGGAAGGATTCGAACCTTCGCTTACGGATCCAGAGTCCGCTGTCCTACCTCTAGACGACTCCCCAGCGCGGTGAAATTATAGCACTCCGAAAAGGCATGGGCAATCAACAGCGTATATCCGTAATTATGCACCATCCTACTATATATTATCTACCCGGTTTTGTTACTATCTCGCTATTTACATTGATGACGGAGATATTACAATTAACCCGTATCACAACAACGGTGAGGAAATAAAATGGTCAGCTTTATTAAATATTCTCTATTTAGATTAAGATGGGTGGTTAAGTCGCCGCGAGCCAGGTATGCTTATTTATGGCAGAGAAGCAATCTTCTTGACAGAATACACCCCC
>DUFE01000036.1 GCA_011170385.1 Dehalococcoidia bacterium
AAGCCATTCATTCTGGCTGCCGACGCCGGCGTCAGGGAGGCGATGGAGACCGGAGGCACAGCCGGCTACCCGGTGGTGGACACGAAAGTAACACTATACGACGGCAGCTATCACGATGTTGATTCATCAGAGATGGCTTTTAAGATGGCAGGCTCAATGGCATTCAAGAACGCCATTACCAGAGCCAAGCCTGTAATCCTGGAGCCGGTGATGAGAATAGAAGTGGTTACCCCAGGGCAGTTCCTGGGTGATATAATAGGCGACCTCGGTTCGCGAAGGGGGCACGTCGAAGCCATTGAGACCTGCGGCGACACCATGACCATTCGCTGCCTGGTACCGCTTGCGAGGACGTTCGGCTACGCTACTAGCTTAAGGTCGATGACACAGGGGCGGGCGACGTATTCGATGGAGTTCCTACGTTACCAGGAGCTGCCGTCAGAGCTGGCTGAAAAAACTGAAGAAGGAATCGTCGGCAGGGGGTAACTATACAGGATTAAGGTAAGCTCTATATGCCAAAGCAAAAGATACGCATAAAGCTAAAGGGCTTCGATCACAAGATACTCGACCAGGCGGCTCAACAGATTGTCGAGGCGCTGGAGAGGACCGGGGCGGTTACCACCGGCCCGGTGCCATTGCCGACAGACATCAAGAAGTTGAGCGTTATCCGCTCACCATTTATAGATAAGGACTCGCAGGAGCAGTTTGAAATAAGAACGCATAAGCGTTTTATAGACATCGTGGAGACAACCTCGAAAACCATAGACGCCCTGACCAACCTCAATATACCCGCCGGGGTTGGCATCGATATAAAGACGATGGGAACCTAATTTTAAAGCTATGATACAGGGAATTATCGGACGCAAGCTGGGCATGACCCAGATATTTCAAGAAAACGGCAAAGCTGAGGCGGTAACCGCCGTCGAGGCAGGCCCGTGCGTCGTAGTGCAGGTTAAAACAAAAGGTAAAGAGGGTTATGACGCCGCCCAGCTCGGCTTCGGCAAAGCGAAAAAGCTCAAGTCTGCCCAGAAGGGGCACCTGAAGGAGCTGGGTGAATTCAATTACTTAAGAGAGTTCCGGGTGGAAGATACCGAGGGGATCAATGTCGGCGATAGCGTCGATGTAAGTCTGTTTCAGAAAGGCGATCTGATTGATGTCACCGGCATCTCCAAGGATAAGGGCTTTGCCGGAACCGTCAAGCGTTATGGCTTCGCTGGCGGCCCCAAAACACACGGCCAGTCAGACAGGCACCGGGCTCCGGGTTCCGTCGGAGCCGGCTCCACACCGGGAAGGGTACTCAAAGGAAAGCATTTACCCGGGCATATGGGAAACGATCGGGTCACGGTACGTAAACTAGAGGTATTGAAGACCGACCCCGAACACAACCTTTTACTGGTTAAAGGAGCCGTACCCGGCGCCAAAAACGGACTATTACTCATTGGAAAATCGGGGAAATAACAGATGCGGGTTCCGGTTTATAATATAAGTGGTGAAGTGGTCAAGAATATCGACATTGCCGATAGCGTCTTCGCAGTGCCGGCTAACGAAGCAGTTGTCTACCAGGCACTGGTAAGGCAGCTGGCTAATGCTCGCCAGGGCACCGCCAGCTCCAAAACTCGCAGCGAGGTCGCCGGCAGCAAGCAGAAGATGTACCGCCAGAAACACACCGGGCGTTCCCGTGCCGGCAGCCTGAGATCTCCACTGCGCCGCGGCGGTGGCATCACTTTCGGTCCTAAACCGAGGGATTACCGCCAATCAATGCCAAGGAGTATGCGGCGGCTGGCTATCCGGTGCGTTCTCTCCGCCAAAGTCAGTGGCAACGAGCTGATGGTGCTGGATGAACTGAAGTTCAGGGAGCCGAAGACAAAAGAGATGGCAAATGTTTTATCGGCGCTATCGGTAGCGGACTCCACACTGATCGCAATAAGCAGCCCGGAGGCGAACATAGTCAAATCGGCACGCAACCTGCCCGGAGTAAAGACGATACCGGCACGGCAGCTAAACGTAGTCGATGTTATATCTTATAAGAAGCTGCTGATGACCGAGGAGGCGGTACGCCAAGTGGAAGAGCTGTGGGGTAAAGAAATGCCGCAGGAAGCAAAGCAGGAAGTAAGCCAGGAGACAAGCGATGCATCTGTATGACGTGCTGCGCCACCCGCTGGTAACGGAGAAGAACACTGACCTCCAGATTCAGGGTAAATACGTCTTCGAGGTAGCCGACGGCGCCAATAAAATGCAGGTGAAGCAGGCAGTGGAGATGGCGTTCAAAGTGGATGTGACTGCGGTAAATATAATGACGGTTCATGGCAAGAAGAAGCGGATGGGCAGACGCGAAGTACAGAAACCTTCCTGGAAAAAGGCGATCGTAACCCTAAAGGCGGGGGATAAGATAGAGCTGTTCGAGGGAGTCTAGTATTATAATGACTATGAAAATGATAACCGCAACAAACAAGGAGATTATATAGCGATGGCGCTGAAGGCATACCGGCCGACTTCACCTGGCAGGCGGGGTATGACCGGCTCCACTTTCGAGGAGATAACCAGGAAGAAGCCGGAAAAGTCCCTCCTGGCGCCCCGCAAAAATAGCGCCGGGCGTAATAGCCAGGGCAAGATAACCGTCCGCCACCGCGGAGGCGGTGTCAAGCGGCGGTTGCGTATTATAGATTTCAAGCGGGATAAAATCGGCGTTCCCGGCAGGGTCGCTGCCATTGAGTATGATCCCAACCGCTCGGCGTACCTGGCGCTTATACACTACGCCGATGGCGATAAGCGTTACATTCTGGCTCCACTGGGATTGGGCGTGGACGATACCATAAAAGCAGGTGAGGATGCTGAGCTGAAACCGGGCAATACAATGCCCTTAAAAACGATGCCGGGCGGTACGCTGATTCACAATATAGAGATGGTCAGGGGCAAAGGTGGGCAGTTGGTACGTAGCGCCGGAGCCGCGGCACAGCTTATGGCTAAAGAAGGCGACTACGTTCTGGTGCGGTTGCCTTCCGGTGAAATGAGACGTTTTCGCAGCGACTGCACGGCTACCATCGGGCAGGTGGGCAATGCCGAACACCAGAACATCAAGCTGGGTAAGGCTGGTCGTAAACGATTGATGGGCTGGCGGCCAACGGTAAGGGGTTCGGCAATGACCCCACGCGATCATCCCCACGGCGGAGGCGAAGGCAGATCGCCGGTGGGTATGCCCGGCCCCAAAACACCATGGGGAAAGCCGGCGATGGGCTATAAAACCAGGAAGCCAAAGGCATCGGATAGACTTATTGTCAAACGCAGAGGTAAGTAGGTAAAATGTCTAGGTCAGTTAAAAAAGGACCGGCCATCAGTGAAAAACTATTGAAAAAAGTGGATGCCGCCAATCGCTCTAAGCAAAAGGTGGTCATCAAGACCTGGGCGCGCTCTTCCACTATAATGCCCCAGATGGTGGGGCTCAACATCGGTGTGCACGATGGCAGACGGCACGTGCCCATCTTCATCACCGAGAATATGGTCGGGCATAAGCTGGGCGAATTCGCTCCCACCAGAACCTTCCGCGGGCATGTTTCCAAGGGGGAGAAAGCCGCCCAAGCTAAAAAGAAATAGTTATCAGGAGTCTGTTTAAAAAGGGTTATATATGGAAGTTAAAGCGACAGCCAAAGATACCGGTGTATCACCACGGAAGGTGCGACTACTGGTAGACATGGTGCGGGGCAAGAAGGTAGAGGAAGCCCTGGCAATCCTCCACTTTACGCCATCGCCGCTGGCACGCGTGGTCGCCAAGGTGGTAAAATCTGCGGCGGCTAATGCCGAGAACAACTTCCAGATGGAACCGTCAGATTTGAAGGTGGTCAATATTTATGCCGACGAGGCAAGGCCGATGAAGAGATTCCGTGCCGTATCCCGGGGGCGGGCGCACCGCATCACCAAGCGCTCAAGTCACATAACGGTAATCGTTGCCGAGGCGCAGGAGGCCTAATGGGACGCAAGGTTCACCCGTTTGGATTCAGGATTGGCACCGTACGCGACTGGCAGGCAAAGTGGTATGCCGACAAGCATT
>DUFE01000037.1 GCA_011170385.1 Dehalococcoidia bacterium
ATGAGGTTTTTCCTGGCAACCACCCCCGCCTTGTTGATGGCTTCGGGGACCTCGTTTGACTTGCCCATACCGATACCGACATGCCCGTTGCCGTCACCGGTTACCACCAGAGCGCTGAAGCTTAACCGCTTGCCTCCTTTAACAACCTTGGAGACCCGGTTAAGATATACCAGCTTATCGTTTAAAGCCAGCTCCGTCGGGTCTATCTTGCTCTTTATAATATTTTTAGCCTTATTGGACACCTTAGACCATCCCTCCTAAAACTTCAACCCGCCTTTTCGGGCTGCCTCTGCCAGAGATTTGACCCGCCCGTGATATTTATAGCCGCCGCGATCAAAGACCACCTGTTTAATGCCCTTTTCCAGGGCGCGTTTTGCTACCAGGGAGCCGACCAGACCGGAGTGCGTCGATTTGTTCTTGCCGTTAGCTTCGCTTTTTATCTCAGACAAAACGGTCGAAGCGGAGACCAGGGTGTGCCCCCTGTCGTCGTCTATAATCTGGGCATAGATATGGTTCAGGCTGCGGAAAACGGACAGGCGAGGCCTCGATTCTATCCCCCTGACCTTTGCCCTTACCCGGGCGTGTCGGTTGTGACGTGCCGCTCCCGGTTTATACTTTGCCATTAGGTACCGCCTCCTACAGCTTTACCTGCCTTACCCACCTTGAGATGGACGACCTCTCCAGCATACCTGATGCCCTTGCCCTTGTATGAATCGGGCGGGCGTATTGCCCGGATTTCAGCCGCCATCTGCCCTACAGTTTCTTTATCTATGCCGCTGATTTTAATTTTGTTGTTTCCTTCCACTGACAGGGTGATACCAGGCGGGGGTGTTATATCCACCTGATGAGAGAAGCCGATACGCAGCGTCAACCCCTCGCCGGACTTCTCCACGCGGTAGCCGACGCCTACTATATCCAGGTTTTTCTCGAAGCCTTCGGTTACCCCTTTAACCATATTAGCCAGCAGGCTTCGCGTCAGCCCATGCATGGAGCGGTGCCGGCGGTTATCGCTTGGTCGCGTTACATTGAGCGTGCCGTCGTTAAGGGTGATGGCTATATCGGGGTCGAAGCTGCGGTGCAGCTCACCCTTGGGGCCGGTGACGGTAACATTGCCGCCCTTTATGACGACCGTCACCCCCGACGGTATTACGATTGGCATTTTTCCTATTCTAGACATATATAATGCTCCGAGTGTTATCTACCATACATAGCATAATAGCTCGCCGCCGATTCCCTGCTGCCAGGCTTTCTGCCCTGTCATTACTCCCTTGGAGGTAGAGACGATGGCGATACCCATACCGCCGTAGATGTTGGGTATCTCTTTCCCATGGATATATATTCTCAATCCGGGCTTGCTGACCCGCTTCAGGCCAGATATAAACGGCTGGTTCTTTTCGCCGTATTTTAAAGTCATCTTTATCTGGCGCCGGGAATGCTCGCTGGTAACCTCGTAATCGGAAATAAAGCCCTCCTGCTTTAAAATCTTGGCGATATACAGCTTCATCCTGGAGGACGGTATCAGTACCGAATCGTGCCGCGCCATATTGGCGTTGCGTATCCGGGTTAACATATCTGCTATTGGGTCAGTTACAGCCATCCCCTGCGCTCCTTGCTACGTTTAATTAAAGCCGGTTACCAGCTTGATTTTCTTACGCCGGGTATCTTACCGGCAAGAGCCAGTTGCCGGAAGCAGATGCGGCACAGACCGAAAAGCCGTATAAAGGCGTGCGGTCTGCCGCACAGGTGGCAGCGGTTGTGTTGCTGCACCCTGTACTTCGGCGTTCGCTCCGATTTTATTATTTTTGATTTCTTTGCCACTTATACCTCAGTCCTTGCTGAAAGGCATTCCCATTAGCTCTAGCAAATGCCTACCTTCCTCGTCTGTTTTGGCGGTGGTAACAATCACTATCTCCAAGCCCCGTAGCTTGTCGATCTCGTCGTAGTTTATCTCCGGGAAGACCGACTGCTCTTTGAGCCCCAAGGTGTAGTTGCCGCAGCCGTCGAAGGCGTCCGGCGAGACACCTCGGAACTCGCGGATGCGGGGCAGAACGATGTTCATAAGCTTATCTAGGAAGTGATACATCCGCTCCCCACGCAAAGTAACCTTCAAGCCAATGGGCATGCCGGTTCTCAATTTAAAGGCGGCGATAGATTTTTTAGAGCGGGTAATCACCGGGTGCTGCCCGGAGATAGTCATCAGGTCTCGCTCTGCCATTTCCAGCACCTTGGCGTTAGAAATCGCCTCGCCAGCGCCGATATTAAGCACCGCTTTCTCCGGGCGCGGCACCTGCATTATGTTCTTGTAGCCATAGCGCTCCATCATACCGGGAGCGACCTCGTTCTTGTATCTTTCCTTAAGCCCCGGCATTTAGTCTATCACCTCTTTGCAGGATTTGCAGTAGCGGACTTTTTTACCATCTTCCAGAAAACGAAAGCCGATTCGCGCCGGCTTGTGGCATTTATCGCACAGGTACATCACGTCCGATATATTTAGCGGCGATTCCTGGTCTATAATGCCGGCTTGCCTGACTTGGCCGGTCGCTCTGGCGTGCTTCTTTATGAAGTTGGCTCCTTCGACGATAAGCGTTCCGTCCTTGGGATAGGCGAAGCGCACCTTGCCCTTCTTCCCCCTGTCTTTGCCGGCAATTACCAGCACCGTATCGTTCTTTCTGATATTCATTATCTTTGAACAGCCTTAAAGTTGATTATTTTTCCCTCTAGCTTTCATCATACGATTGTAATTATCCTCGCCGAGGCACTCTTTGGCGGCGCGGCACCAGTCTATGCAGGAAGGAGTCGCCTCCATTGTTACCGTAATACCGCATTTGCCGCATTTAGTTTTTAGCTCATCGCTCCATATTTCCACTTCCTCCCCGCACCCTGGGCAGTTTTTCAGGGTGGGGATGGGAGTCACATTCTTCTGGCTGCCTCCGCATCTTTCCAGCACTTCATTTACCACCTTATAAAACCTCCGGAGCCAGAGAGATAATCTTGGTATATTTCTTTTCCCTTAGCTCGCGGGCTACCGGTCCGAAGATTCGGGTTCCCTTGGGGTCGTTCTTATCGGTAAGTATTACGGCTGCGTTTTCATCGAACTTGATGTAGGAGCCATCTGGGCGCCGGTAGGGGTGAGCACAGCGCACGATAACCGCCCGCACCACCTCGCCTTTCTTGACCGCCGCTTCCGGAATCGATTTCTTCACCGAGGCCACGATGACGTCACCGATACGGGCATATTTCCGACCGGTGCCTCCGGGGACGTTGATGCACATAAGCTGTCTGGCACCGGTGTTATCTGCTACTTTGAGTCTGGTATATGCCTGGATCATCAGAATATCCTTCTATTCATTTATCTCCTGTGGTTTTACCTCTGTCACTTCTTCCCTGGTTATTATTTCAGCCACCCGCCATCGCTTCTGGCGGGAGAGCGGTCTGGTTTCAATAATCCTTACCTTGTCACCAAGCTGACACTGGTTTTCCGCATCGTGCGCTTTATACCTGACCACCTTCTTGAAGGTCTTTCGGTAAAGCGGGTGACGCTTCAGTGTCTCCACGGCGACAACTGCGGTTTTATCCATCTTGGTGCTGACCACGCTGCCGATTCTTGTCTTGCGTTTAGTTTCCATAGCTATATAATCTACCTAATTTCCAGCTGCCTTTCCCTTATTATCGTTTTTAGCAGGGCGATCTTCTTCTTTGCCGCCGGCAGCTCACGATGGTTCTTCAACTGCTTGGTAGCGGCGTTTATACGGAGGTCGAAGTATTCTTTATAAGCCGCCTCCAGCTGCTTCTTCAGTTCATCGTCTCCGAGTTCGCGGACTTCCTTAACCTTCAATCTGTGCTAGCTCCTTCTTTGCCAAATCGCTACCGGCTTCGCCGCTTTCTCTGACCACGAACCTGGTTCCGATGGGCAGCTTGTGTGATGCCAGACGCATCGCTTCTTTAGCCAGGTCGTGGTGGACGCCGCCCAGCTCGAAGAGAATCCGCCCCCGCTTGACCACAGCTACCCAGTGGTCGGGAGCGCCCTTGCCGCTACCCATACGGGTTTCGGCGGCTTTCTTTGTTACCGGCTTGTCCGGGAAGATGCGTATCCATACCTTAC
>DUFE01000038.1 GCA_011170385.1 Dehalococcoidia bacterium
CGTTTGTAACGCTTCTATATGCAATATCCCGCGCGACCTCGCCCAGGCGTCCAGTTGACTAATACTGCGCTCACCGATGCCACGTTGCGGTGTGTTGATAACCCGCATCAGACTAACGCTGTCCCCGGGATTCTGGATAAGCCGTAGATAGGCTATTATATCTTTTACCTCGCGCCGCTCGTAGAAACGTGTGCCCGCCACCAGGCGGTAGGGAGTACCATAGCGGATAAAGGCTTCCTCCAGCACCCGTGACTGGGCGTTGGTGCGGTACATAACAGCACAATCGCTCAAGTGAGCCCGCCCCTTCTCCACCAATCGCTCTATTTCCCTGACTACAATCTGGGCTTCCTCCTGTTCGTTATAAGCTTCTATTACGTTTATCTTCTCACCGATCTCGTTATCCGTCCATAGCTCCTTGGGCTTGCGCTGCTCGTTAGCCGATATTATCTCCGAAGCCGTCTCTAGTATGGCTTTTGTCGAGCGGTAGTTCTGTTCCAGCAGCACTACCCTGGCTTCTGGGTAGTCTTTTTCGAAGCTCAATATATTACGCAAATCTGCCGACCGCCACGAGTATATCGATTGGTCCGGATCACCGACGACGCAGATATTGCGATATCTGCCGCCTATTTGCTTTACCAATTGGTACTGCACCATGTTTGTATCCTGAAACTCGTCCACCATAATGTGAAGGTATCTGTTCTGATATTTGTTTAGCGCACCTTCGCTACTGTTAAAAAGCTGCACCGCCTTGAGCAGAAGGTCATCGAAATCCAGCGCATTTCCATGCTCCAGCAATCGCTGGTACTGTTGGTAGATTCTGCCCACTATCTCCTCGTAGTGGCTGGAGCTATGCCCGATGTAGTCTGCAGGCGCCATCATCAGACTCTTGGCATTGCTTAACGCCGAAAGAATAGCCGCGGGTGCATACTGCTTTGGATCTAGTCCCACTTCTTTGATGGCATTCTTTACCAGGCTCAACTGGTCATCCCGGTCGTAGATAACGAAGCTTCTATCAACTCCGATAGCCTTCCCGTCCTGCCGTAAAATACGGGCGCATATGGCATGGAAGGTGCCTATCGCAAGCTCCCTCACCGAACCAGCCACCAGCTTGTTGAGCCTGTCCTCCATCTCGCGGGCGGCTTTGTTGGTAAAGGTTACCGCCATGATACGATGCGGGCTGACTCCGCACACCTTTATAAGATATGCGATACGATGGGTAATTACCCTGGTCTTGCCACTGCCCGGGCCGGCTAATATCAACACCGGACCGTCTATAGCTTCGACAGCTTCCTGCTGTTTGGGATTTAGCTCTGCCAGAATATCCATCTATCCTATTATAACATCGGCGATGCACGCCTGAAAAATCACATTGCCTATTGAAATCCACCCCACCACTCTCCTTTAATTATCTATCCCCACCCGACGCCCTTTTTGTGAATTTTTTAGAAAAGGCGACCGAATATTGATATAACCTCCAAGAAATGCTATAATAGTTTTTAGTGATTAAGCCTTTAAGCTGGTCCCGAGAGGCCGGCAAGGGTAGAAAAGTAAGCATCAGTGCACCTCTTGCCGGTATGGGCAGGGGGTGTTTTTTATGACCAAAAAAACCATTATGACCGCCGTAGATATCAGGCGGACACTGGCTCGCATCGCTCATGAAATCATCGAGCGCAACCATTCAATTGAACAACTCGTCCTGGTGGGAATGCATACCCGAGGCGTTCCGCTGGCACAGCGTCTGGCGGCGGACATAGAGGACTTCGAGGGGGTAAAAGTATCTGTGGGCGCCCTGGACATCAGCCTGTACCGGGACGACCTGAATTCGCTCACCTCGCAGCCCATTGTTAAGCATACCGGCATTCCAACCGATATCGATGGCAAGTCCGTTATACTGGTCGATGATGTCCTCTACACCGGACGTAGCGCCCGCGCTGCCCTCGACGCTCTTTTCGACCTTGGGCGCCCGCATTCGATCCAGCTGGCAGTTCTCGTCGATAGAGGACACCGCGAGCTACCGATGCGCGCTGACTACGTTGGCAAGAACATGCCCAGCTCACGGCACGAAGAGATAAAGGTCAAACTGATGGAAACCGACAACAGGGACGAGGTAGCCATCGTAAGCGTGGCTAACCATAAGCCATTGAACGTCAACTGAAATAGCCAGCATAAGGAGCTGTTATGGCACTGGCAAATAGAAACCTGGTAACAATAGACGACCTTTCCAACGGGGAAATAGAGTCGCTGTTTTCCCTGGCTGACGATATGCACAACGCTATGGAAAAGCAAATCAACCTTTGCCGCGGCAAGATTATGGCAAGCCTTTTCTTCGAACCAAGTACCAGAACCAAACTTTCCTTCGAGGCGGCGATGCACAGGCTCGGCGGCAGCGTTATCAGCGTGGTCGATGTTAAAGCGACCTCGCTGGCTAAGGGCGAAAGCATCGCCGACATGGCGCGCGTTGTCGGCAGCTATGCCGACATTATTGTCGTACGCCACCCTTGGGAGGGAGCAGCCAGGGTTATAGCAGACTACGCCGGTGTCCCGGTCATTAATGCCGGCGACGGCGGACACGAACATCCTACCCAAACTCTATGCGATCTCTACGCCCTTAAAAAGGAGAGGCGCACGCTTAAAGGTTTGAGAATCGCCCTCTGGGGAGATCTCAAACACGGCAGAACGGTACATTCGTTAACCTATGCTCTGGCACGCTTCGGGGCTATCATCCACTTCCGCTCCGGGCCGGGACTTGAGCTGCCGGAATACGTAAAGCGTAAGCTTGAAACGGAGTACACCGGACGCTTGGAGAGGTATGAAAACATCAGCAATATAATCAAGGACAGTCGTTTTCCCATCGACGCTATATATATCACACCCGGCAGCCCCCACCAGCTGGCAAACATACCCGATGTAAGTATGCAAATCGAACTCGATAAAGGCGTCGAAGCCCTGTATGTCACCCGCCTTCAGATGGAAAGGCTATCCGGTAAAGCTGATGAAGGATTGAAAAAAGAGGAATACCCGGTAGTGGATAAAAAATTACTTAAGGGAAAGGAGTTCGCCGAAACGCTGGTGCTTCACCCCCTCCCCCGGGTAGACGAGTTGGCGCGCGATATAGACGCAGACCCGAGGAGTATGTACTTCAAGCAGGCAGCACTGGGAGTGCCGGTTCGTATGGCGCTAATTGCATTGTTGCTGGGAGCAAAGAAAGCCCCTGCTGTAGAGGAAGACCGTTCCTTTATCCGTAAAACCGAGTATACGCCGTGTCACTATGTATATGGTATTAAATGCCCCAACCGTAACTGCGTTTCACATTACGAGAAGGAAAGTATAAAGCCGGAGTTTACCATCGTATGCCGCCGGCCTCTGATTTTACGCTGCGTATACTGTGAGCATGAGGTCAGTCCTCCGTTTATAGCCAGTTCAGAGTGGCATGAAGGTAAGTTAATAAACAAGCAATATCACAGCGCCAGCAGCCACTGGGCAAGGAAAATAAAAGCGGAGAACCTGATTGTCTTCAGTTCGGAGAAGGACGCTGAGGTCCGCGGTTTCAAGCCCAGCCATTATGCCAAAAAGCGTTATCGCATCAGTAAAAAAGAGGTTGAACTTTAAACTATGAAGCCTGTTCTGATCAAGGGCGGTCGTATTATCGACCCTGACCTCAATACAGATTGCCTTGGCAATCTTTTTATCACCGGTGGCGTGATCTCAGAGTTGACCGATACTGATTCAGTCACACCCAATGGAAGCTATGAAGTCATCAACGCCGAGGGTATGATAGTCTGCCCTGGATTCGTCGACTTCCACTGTCATTTACGGCAACCCGGTTTCGAGGAGAAGGAGACTATAGCCAGCGGCAGCCGGGCGGCTGCTAAAGGCGGCTTTACCACAATCTGCTGCATGCCCAACACCAATCCACCGCTTGATAGCAAGGAAACAATAGATTATGTAAAGTCTATCGCCGCCAGTGAAGGTCATATCCGTGTCCTGCCTATCAGCTGCATTACCAGAGGCAGGAAAGGAGAAGAGCTTGCCGATATGGAGGAGCTGGCTGAATCAAACGTTATCGCCTTCAGCGACGATGGTGATACGGTAATGGACTCAGATCTAATGCGCCGGGCGATGGAGCGCAGCCTTGCCCTTGGTTTGCCTATTTCCGATCACTGCGAGGATAAAAGCATCTCCAGAGGCATAAAAACGCGCGAAGGTGCCACAGCCGCCGAGGAGAATATCGTCGGCCGTGACATATTACTAGCGCAGCAGACCGGAGCCCACATCCATATCGCCCACATCTCAACCAGGGGTTCAGTGGAACTTATTCGCCGTGCAAAGGAACAAGGCATCAATATCACCACCGAAGCGACCCCACACCACCTGACCCTGACCCAAGACATTGTCCCCGAGTACGGTACGATGGCAAAGGTTAATCCTCCTCTGCGCACGCAAAGTGACGTCGCCGCCCTGATTGGAGGTCTTAACGATGGCACTATAGACATCATCGCCACCGACCACGCCCCGCACACCGACAAAGATAAACAAAAAGAGTTTGCCGCAGCAGCCCCCGGTATCAGCGGCTTTGAGACAGCGCTTGCCAGCCTGATGGGGCTAGTGCACAGCGGGCAGATTGAGCTTAAGACATTAATCGCCAAACTCACCAGCGAGCCGGCGAAGATAATCAGCGACAGGTTCGGTAGACTGGGCACGATCGAGGTTGGCGTCAGCGCTGATGTCACCGTTTTCGACCCAGATCTTGAGTGGACGGTGAATACAGAATACTTCTTCTCCAAGGGTAAAAACACACCACTCAACGGTAAAAAGCTGAAAGGCAAGGTTATAGCTACGATATATAACGGCATAATCGTCTATAGGGACGATTCCTTACTGGTAGGAGAAGTAAAAACGGGGAGCTTGAGGGGCTGCGCCCCTCAAAAAAGGAGATAGAACTTGACGGATAATAAAAGGGCGATTCTGGTACTTGAAGACGGCTCGGAGTACGAGGGCTTCTCCTTCGGTGCTGATACAGACGCCTGCGGCGAGGTAGTCTTCAACACCAGCATGGCCGGCTACCAGGAGATGTTAACTGATCCGTCCTATGCCGGGCAGATTGTAGTGCCCACATATCCCTTAATAGGCAACTACGGCGTCAATGAGTGTGATATCGAATCCGGCAGGATTCAGGTCAGTGGCTTCGTCGTCCGCGAGGAGTGTCTGGAGCCCAGCCACTACCTGAATAAGAGTACCATCCACCAGTACCTCGCTGAAGGCGGCATACCCGGCATCTACGGCGTGGATACCAGGGCAATCACCCGCCGTCTCCGCTCGCTTGGGGTGATGAGGGGTATGCTCACCACCAGTAAGACGCCCCAGCAGGCACTGAGTGAGATTATATCCATGCCCGACTACAGCAGTATTGACTTTGCCAGAAAGGTTACCACCGACTCCAAATACGAGTGGCAGGCAGAAAAGGGCAGCTTCGATTCAACTTATAATATGGTGGTGCTGGATTGCGGCTTGAAATACACCATCTTAAGGATAATGCACTCGCTAGGCTGTCAGACAACCGTTTTGCCCTGCACCACCCCCGCCGAAGAAATCCTCAAGCTCAACCCGGAGGGCATCGTCCTTTCCCCCGGTCCCGGCAACCCGCAGATACTTGACTACATCGTCGATACCGTAAGGAAACTGGCAGAGAAGAAGCCGATTATGGGTATCTGCCTCGGCGTCCAGCTAATCGGCAGAGCCTTTGGCACCAGTACATTCAAGCTTAAATTCGGGCACCGCGGCTCAAACCACCCGGTCAAGGATTTAAGCGACGGGCGGGTGCACATTACCGCCCAGAACCACGGCTATGCGTTAGACCCGGATACGGTTTGTAACGGGCTGGAGGTGAGCCATATCAACCTGAATGACGGCACGGTTGAGGGTATCCGCC
>DUFE01000039.1 GCA_011170385.1 Dehalococcoidia bacterium
ATACATGGATTCGAATTCCATTGGGGGCGCCACTCTTCTCAATACTGCTTCCCTCTCCAAAATATTGACTGACTAAATGCTCAAATATCTCCGAAAGGGTATTGACTACCGTACCGGGCAAGACTAAACTCAAACTGTACTCCGATTATAAAATCTTATAACAACCATATCTATATTAAAGGAGGGCGACAATGGCAAAAGAGAATGCCACCCCTACTGAGGAAGCGGGCGCCAAGGTACTGGTAAAACCACTGCCTCAAATCCTTAACGATCTGGAAAAACTTATCAAGTCTGCTGATGCGGCGGCAAGAAGAGCTAGCGACTCCGCCGAATTAGCCGAGCAGGCGGCATCAAACGCCATCGCTGCCGCCGAGGAGTCTCGCCTGGCTGGGGAAAGAATCGCCGAGGAAGCCAGGCTGGAGGCCCAAGAGGCTCTCTCAAAAGCCGAAGAGGCACTGGTTAAAGCCGTGGTAAAAAGGTTGGCTCGATGGGACTGGATAATCACCCTGATAGTAATAAACCTGGCTATCATCTTCTGCGCCGTCCTGATCGCCTTTGCCCTGGCTGAAGCCATATAGCGGTAGCAAAATCCCCGCCAACACGATATTTAAACAAAGGAGACGATATGGAAAGCGAATTTGAAAAGAAGCACGGCATCATGGATACACCCCTGCCCGTAATCCTGGACGAAATCGAGACGGCGGCTGCTGACGCTAGGAAAGCCGCCGAGGAAGCTAGGCTCGCTGGAGAGAAAGCCGCCGAGGACGTTATGAAGAGATTAAGAAAGCTGTTCATGAAGATGGCTAAAGACATCACCGAGGAGCTGGGGGATACGAAGAAGTAAACCTGCCGGCGCTACACAGCCAGCAGAAAGGCAAAAGTGTTCCAGTAAAGTATCGCCGTGTAAAGAACGGCGAAGCTCAGGCTGCATATAATAGCCGCCTTAGGTGCCCTCTTGTATATACCCCACAGTAAAGTCGCAGCCAGCATCGTCCCGCATACTTTGAGTAGCAGCAGGGATTCGCCACCGACCAGCCCTTTGAGAAACGGATTAAGCTCGTAGCCCATATCCTGCGAAACCAGGAAGTTGCTCAATATGCCGTCGGCGACCACCAGCGCCAGCAGCAGATAGAGAATACACCTCATCTGAACGGCGGTAAGATTTGTCACAAAACTCATTCCTTTATCGCTCGACTCCCATTTTTCTCTACTGTAACCTTATTCCGTCCGAATATAAAGTAGATGATAGGTCCTATGATGCCAATAAAAACTATCAGAACCACCCACAACATCTTGTCGCCCCTGACGCTTTGCCGGTTAAGCAGGTCGACAAGGGCAAAAATCAATAGTCCCAGCTCCAGTATTAGCAGGGGTATCAGGTAAGGTAAAAAATCCTTTATAGCCTCAAAACCATCCATCCGGCAGCTTCCCGTTCATATCAAAACTTCCCTGCTAGCCTCTCATAGGTTTCCACCAGCGCCTCGTTAACCACGTCGGTATCGGCGATTACCGGCATAAAGTTGGTATCACCCGCCCAGCGCGGCACGATATGGGTGTGGATGTGCTTATCGACACCGGCGCCAGCTATCCGCCCCAGGTTCATACCGACGTTGAAACCCTCGGGCTTGAACTCTTCTTTTAGAACCGCGATGCTGCGCTGCACCAGTTTATAGTGCTCGTAAAGCTCTTCGTCGGTCAGCTTCTCCAGGCTGGCGATGTGGCGGTTGGGGGCTATCATCAGATGACCGGAGTTATAGGGGTAGCAGTTCATAATGATAAAGTTGTGCCGTCCGCGGTACAGTATATAATTGGCGGTATCGCTGTTCTCCCGCGGTTTCTGGCACAGGATACAGCCTTCCTCTTTAGCTATCTTGATGTACTGCATACGCCATGGCGCCCAGAGGTGTTCCATCGCTACCTCTTTCCCAGGATAGCACTATTTTACCACCCCCGTCCTTAACATCAAAACCCCTTTCATTGCCCTTCGTGGGTATAGCCACTATAATATTAACTTTGGGGGTATGATTTGACCTATCCCGATAACATCTTATTCAAAGTCGCCAAGCCGGCACGCTATACCGGCGGCGAATGGAACAGCATAGTCAAGGACTGGTGCGAAGCAGACGTCAGGATAGCCATTAGCTACCCCGACCTTTATGAAATCGGTATGTCCAACATGGCTTTACCGATATTATACCGGATGCTGAACAGCCAGCCGGATGTCCTCGCCGAGAGAGTTTTCGCTCCCTGGCCGGACATGGCAGAGGCGATAAGGGACGCAGAAATACCGCTGCTTAGCCTGGAAAGCGGCAGGCAGTTGAAGGATTTCGATGTCATTGGCTTTTCGCTGGGCTACGAGCTTACCTTCACCAACGTGTTGAATATACTCCACCTCTCGCAGATACCTGTGTTCTCCGCCGAAAGGGACGATTCCCATCCACTGGTGATCGCCGGTGGCAGCTGTGCCCTGAATCCAGAACCGATGGCAGACTTCATTGATCTGTTCGTTATCGGTGAAGTCGAAGAGGTTATAACGCAGCTCGTTAGCTGCTTTCGCAGCTGGAGGAGAAACAAATTATCAAAGAGAGAGGTGTTATTGCAGACCGCTGCCATCCCAGGTATCTATGTTCCCAGTCTGTATGGCGTGGAGTACCAAACAGGCGGATCCTTTAAAAGTATAACGCCGATTTCACCTCAAGCCAGCCCGACGATAAAGCGGCAAATCGCAGCCCAGTTACCGCTGCCAGTGACCGACCCGGTGGTGCCCTATATTGAAGTCGTCCACGACCGGGGAGCAATAGAAATCAGCCGCGGCTGCACCCGAGGCTGCCGCTTCTGCAACGCCGGCATCATATATCGCCCAGTGCGCCTGCAACCGCGAGAGGCGGTGCTGACAGCGGTGGATGACATCATCGCCAGCTGTGGCTACGACGAGGTATCGCTGGTGTCCTTAAGTACCGGAGACTACCCAGACATCGAAAAGCTTGTGAATGATATCGCTGTACGTTATAAGAAGCAAAACTTAAACATATCGCTGCCTAGCTTGCGTATCGATAGTGAGTTGGTAAAGCTGGTAGGCTCCCTCTCCTCCCACCGTAAAATGGGGCTCACCTTCGCCCCCGAAGCCGGCAGCCGGCGCTTGCAGCAGGTAATCAACAAATGTATTCCGGAGGAAGAACTCGTCAAAACGGCGGCAGCCGCATTCGAGAGAGGCTGGAAAACGCTTAAGCTGTATTTTATGCTCGGCTTGCCCACTGAAACAGAAGAGGACGTTGAAAGCATCGCACAGCTGGTAAACAAAGTCCATGCGCTTGGTAAGAACTTCCCGGTCAGAAGACCCCAGATAAGGGTGAGCCTGTCCACCTTCATCCCCAAGCCGCATACCCCCTTCCAGTGGGCGGCGCAGGAAGACGAGCAGCAGCTAAGCACCAAGCACGAGATTGTCAGGGCTGGGTTGCGGCGCAAGGGAATCAGGCTATCGTGGCAGGAACCGAAGTTCAGCCTGCTGGAAGCGGTGTTGTCACGGGGAGACCGTCGGGTGGGGCAGGCTATCCACCGCGCCTGGCAATTGGGGGCTTGTTTCGACGGCTGGAGCGAGCACTTCAGCTATGAAATATGGCTTAAAGCCTTTGGCGAAACCGGCATCGACCCCGCCTTTTACGCTAACCGGCAGCGCCCACTGGACGAGCCACTGCCCTGGGGACATATCGACACAGGCATATCTATGGATTTCCTCAAAAGAGAATACCAACATGCTATAGAAGGTAAGGAGACACCGGACTGTCGCAACGGCGCCTGTAACGCCTGCGGGCTGGAAAAAACAGCCAAGCCCTGCATCGAAAAGGTGGCCGAAAGAAAGGTGGGTGGTAAAAAAATTAGCGGTGGTGATAGACGATAAGCTGTTATCGGTTGCGGGGTTGCAAGCACGTCTGCCTAACGGAAGTAATCAAGATAGCCTATTGACCACATGATAAGGGCTACTCGAAGGCAGCGATAGCGACCACGCTATCACCTTCCTCAAGCCTCATCAGCCGTACCCCTTGAGTACTACGCCCCTGGATGGTGATACCCTTTCTGGGATCATCCTCCGTTACCGGCGTGCAGGTAATTATGCCGTTGGCAGATATAATCATAAGATGCTGGTTTTTAGTAACTACCCGTGCCGCGGCAACCTCGCCCGTCTTTTCGGCAACCTTAAAAGTTCTTACACCGCTGCCAGCGCGGTGCTGACGCGGATAGTCGGCCACCGGTGTGAGCTTGCCGTGCCCGCCGACGGTAACCACCAGCACGTATGCGTCGGTGGGAGCGACGTCCATACTGACCACCCTGTCTCTTTTACCCAGCTTGACGCCACGAACGCCTCCGCTGGCTCTAAGGCTTGTTCTAAGCTCTGACACCGGGAACCTGATGGACTGCCCCTGCTGTGTCACCACAAAGATATAATCCTCGTCCCCGGCAAGGCACGCTGCCACCAGGTTGTCGCCGCCGGCTAAATCCATGGCGATAAGCCCGCTTGAGCGTACCGAGCTAAAACTTTCCACCAACGTCTTTTTTATTTCCCCGTTAGCTGTCGCCATTAGCAGATAGCTGCCTTTCTTGAACTCGCTGACGCCAACCACGGCGGTAACTCTCTCCCCTTCAGCAATGGGAAACAGATTGACCACCGCCATCCCCTTGGCGATGCGGGAGGTGTCCGCCGGTAGCTCGTGGCACTTGAGGCTGAATACCTTGCCCCGGTTGGTGAAGAATAACAAGTTATCATGGGTATCGGCGACTACCAGAAACCTGACGGCATCCTGCTCGCGGGTTACCATACCGATAATCCCTTTGCCGCCGCGATGTTGCAGTGTATAGGCTTTAGACGGTACCCGTTTCACGAATCCCCGCTCGCTCAAGCTAACCACCATCCTCTGGTGGGGAATCAGGTCCTCCTCGTTGAAATCGAGCACTTCCTGCAGGCTTATCTCGGTTCGCCGCGAATCGTCGAACCTGCCTTTCAGTTCCGCCACCTCCTGCTTTATCAGCAGCAGCATCCGCCTGGGGTTGGACAGTAGCTCTTCCAGGTATGCGATAGTCTTGAGCACCTCCTTGTATTCCTCTAGTATCTTCTTCCTCTCCAGGTTAGCCAACCGCCGTAACTGCAAATCAAGGATCGCCTGCGCCTGCGCCTGGGACAGGCTGAATTTATCCATCAGCGCCTTACGCGCCACTTCGGCCGTCTTGGATTCTCGGATGGTCTTAATAATGGCATCTATGTTATCGAGGGCTATTTTAAGACCCTCTAATATATGAGCCCTGTCTTTTGCAACCTTCAGCTCGAATCGGGAGCGGCGTGTGATTACCTGGTGGCGGAAATCGACGAAGTGCTGCAGGGCTTCCTTGAGGCTGATTACCCTCGGTTGCCCGGATACCAGCGCCAGCATATTGACGAAGAAAGCGGACTGCATCTGGGTGTGCTTATACAGGTTATTCAGTATCTGCTGTGGCTGCGTCTCCTTTTTGAGCTCGATGACTATGCGCATGCCCTGACGGTCGGACTCATCCCGCAGCTCGCTGATGCCGGTAATCCTTCTTTCCTTGACCAGCTCGGCTATCTTCTCTACCAGAGCCGCTTTGTTCACCTGGTAGGGAAGCTCGGTGACTATTATCTGGCGCCTGCCGGCGGTGGAGGCTTCTTCGTAGTAAGCCTTGGCACGAACCACGATCCGCCCGTGCCCGGTGGCATAGGCACTGCAGACGCCCTCCTGCCCCAAGATTATGCCGCCGGTGGGGAAATCAGGCCCCTTGATGAATTGCATCAGCTCATCGACGCTTGCTTCGGGACTATCGATAAGAAAGGATAGGGCATCGCACACCTCACCCAGGTTGTGGGGCGGTATGTTTGTTGCCATACCGACGGCGATACCGGAGCTGCCGTTAACCAGCAGGTTAGGCAGGCGGCTGGGTAGAACCATCGGCTCCTTGAGGCTGTCGTCAAAGTTGGGCATAAAGTCTACTGTGTCTTTATCTATATCGACCAGCATCTGCTCGGCGATTTCCGCCAGACGTACCTCGGTATAGCGCATTGCCGCCGGCGGGTCGTTATCAACGCTGCCAAAGTTTCCCTGCCCATCGATAAGCACATGACGCATTGAGAAGTCCTGCGCCATACGCACCATAGCATCGTAGACGGAGGCATCTCCGTG
>DUFE01000004.1 GCA_011170385.1 Dehalococcoidia bacterium
CCACAGTACCGGCTGCCGTTATATTCGACGACCAGCACCATTCTGGTGGCAGTAACCTCCTGAGGAACGCTTTCAGGGTCTCTGTCAGGAGACCCTGTTTCCTTGCTCATGACTTCTGCTATATCCGTGATAAATGCCATAGTCGCCTTTATTCTACCAGCTCCAGTTGAACCACAATTGCCCCGTCTCCCAGCCTGGGACCCAGCTTGGTGATGCGGGTGTAACCGCCGGGGCGCTCGGCAAACCTGGTTGCCAGGTCGTCGAATAGCTTGCCAACCACCTTTTCATCGTATATATAAGAAAGCACACGGCGCCGTGCGTTGAGCCCGCCGTTTTTAGACAGGGTTATCATCTTTTCGGCTATGCCCTGAACCTCTTTAGCCTTGGCTTCGGTCGTCCTGATCTTCTCGTAGTCGAGAAGATCGGTCACCAGGTTACGGAACAACGCCTTGCGGTGCCCCATAGACCGCCCCAGACCTCTGCCAGCTACCTTATGTCTCATTTCAACCTCGCTTCAACTGATACCGGATGGCTCCGGCGAATAATCTTTCTTCTGTGTTTATGGCTAATCTTCAGTCCCCTCTTCTTCGATGGAAAACGATAATCCCAGTTCTCGGAGGCGTTCCTCCACTTCCTGCTTGGACTTCTGCCCAAAATTACGCAGCGAAAGCAGCTCCTTGCCGCCGGTGCTGACCAGCTCGCCGACGGTGGTGATGCCGCTTCGTCTCAGGCAGTTCATAGCCCTTACCGAAAGGTCTAGTTGCTCCACCGGCATATTGAACAGATTCTTTGGGATAGAGGCACGCAGCGCCTTCTTTTCTTCCTCTGCCTGTGAAACCCTCCCGTAGTCGACGAACGGAGCTAACTGCTCCGTCAGCAGGCTGGCGGCGTAGCTGATGGCGCTTACCGGTGTGATCGTGCCGTCAGTCCATAGTTCTAGATGCATCTGCTCGCGGCTCGTCTCCTGTCCGATGTGAATTGGCTCGACGCTGAAGTTGACCTTTTGCACCGGCGTGAAGATGGCGTCTACCGGTATGGTTCCTGCCGGCAGGCTGTCGCTGGACTCCGCCGGTTTGTAACCTATGCCCAGCTCGACATCCATATCCATATATAGCTTTGCTTCCGGCGAGTCTAGTGTCGCTATATAAAGCTCGGGATTGACGATCTCGACCTCAGTCGAAGGATTGATATCGGAGGCGTGGACCTCTCCCTCGGTTTCTTTCTCCAGCGTCAGGCTGATCGGTCTGTCAGAGAGCGGTTTTAGTCGCAGTGCCTTGATATTAAGCAGGAGCTCTAGCACGTCTTCCTTGACGTGGGGTATTGGAGAAAATTCGTGTTGTATTCCTTCGATATGGACACGGGTTACCGCAGCCCCTGGGAGATACTGAAGCAGCACCCGCCGCATGGCGTTGCCCAGGGTGGTACCGAATCCCTTTTCCAGGGGCTGGGTTAAAAAGTGCCCGTAGTTATTGCTGGAGTCAATACATTCAATCTTGGGAATCGCTAAGCCAAACAAAAAACGACCTCCTTGCCAATCGGCCTGCTATCGTGAATAGTGCTCAACAACCGCCGCTACATCAAATTTAGTCTCGATATCATCCGGCGTCGGCAGTGATAAAACCTTACCGACGAGGTTCTGCTTATCCAGGCTCAACCAGCCGGGTATAACCTTGCCACTGACCACCTGAACCAGTTGTTTGTAATACTCCTTCTTGGTACTGCTTTCGTGCCAGCTTATGGTATCACCCTCTTTGACCAGGCAGGAGGGGATATCAGTCTTGTGACCGTTGAGCAGTATATGCCCGTGCTGCACTATCTGGCGTGCCTGTGAACGCGAATCGCTGAATCCGAGGCGGTATATCACGTTATCCAGCCGTCTTTCCAGCAGCACCAGCAGGTTCTCTCCGGTGATACCCGGTTGCCTGCCAGCCTGGGCAAAGAAGCGCCGAAACTGTCTCTCCAGGATGCCGTAGCTGTAGCGTACCTTCTGTTTTTCCCGTAGCTGTATGCCGCGGTCTGAGAGCCGCCGCCGCCGCCCCAGCTGTGGTCCGGGTGGCTTAGGGCGCCTGTCCAGCACGCACTTGGTGATACACTTGTTGCCCTTGAGCATCAGCTTATCGCCGCTACGCCGGCACAGCCGGCAGACCGCTGCTGTATACCTTGCCATATCTTAGACACGCCTCCTTTTGGGTGGGCGGCAACCGTTGTGCGGTATGGGCGTCACGTCACGAATGCTAGTGATATATAGACCCGAGCTTTGCAGGGAGCGGATAGCGGCTTCGCGACCGCTGCCGGGACCTTTAATAAAGACCTCTACCTGTCTAAGACCGTGCTCCATAGCCTTCTGGGCGGCGTTCTTGGCTGCCAGCTGTGCTGCATACGGTGTGCTCTTGCGTGAGCCTTTGAAGCCAGCCGAGCCCGAGCTTGCCCAGGCGATGACATTACCTTCCTGGTCGGCGAGGGTAACTATGGTATTGTTAAAGGTAGCCTGTATGTAGGCTTTACCTTTGACTATTGACTTTCGTTCCCGTTTTCTGGTTTTGGTCTTTTTCTTCTGTGGCATCTATCTCCCCCTTTTACTTCTTAGCCATGCCGCGTCGCTGTCCTCTGCCGGCGACCGTCTTGCGGTCACCGCGCTTGGTGCGGGCATTGGTGCGCGTTCGCTGACCCCTGACCGGCAGGTTGCGGCGGTGGCGTACACCACGGTAGCTGCCGATATCAAGCAGACGCTTGATATTCATATTTACTTCTTTTCGCAAATCGCCTTCGACGCGATACTCGCGGGTGATGAGGTCGCGCAGGCGGCTAGCCTCGTCTTCGGACAGTTTATCCACCCTGGTATCAGGATTTATATTAGCCTGAGCCAGTATTTTGTGACTCAGGGTGGCGCCGATACCATAGATGTATTGTAGCGATACCCAGACGGGCTTCGTCTTAGGTATATCTACTCCGGCGATGCGTGTCATATGATCCTCCTTAAAGACATAAAGCTAACCCTGCCGTTGCTTGTGCTTGGGGTTGGGGCAAATGTTTCGCACTACCCCGTGCCGCTTCACGATCTTGCATTTTTCACACCTTGTTTTAACCGATGCTCTGACTTTCATTATATCCTCTTCGTATTATCCTGCCCGTAGCCGGGCTGCTATTTCAGCCGATAGGTAATCCGGCCGCGATTCAAGTCATATGGGGAAAGTTCGACCAGTACCTTATCACCGGGTAGAACTCTTATATAGTGTACCCTTATTTTACCAGATATATGTGCCAATACTCTATGTCCGTTGGGCAGCTCGACGCGAAAGGTAGCGTTGGGCAGCGCTTCTACTACCGTTCCCTCGACCTCGATTGCCTCCTTTTTCCCCATAGTAATCCTGCTCAAATGGTGGTGAGCACCTCCGGCTTGTCGTTGGTAATAGCGATGGTATGCTCGAAGTGTGCCGAAAGGCTGCCGTCGGCGGTATATACCACCCAGCCGTCTCCGCCGATGCGTGTGTGCCAGTCGCCGGCGTTTACCATCGGCTCTATCGCTAGCGTCATTCCCTTCTTAAGCTCCGGCCCCATCCCCGCCCTGCCGAAATTAGGAATCTGGGGGTCTTCGTGCAGGTCACGGCCGATACCGTGGCCGGTGTACTCCCGCACTACCGAGTAACCCCTCGATTCGACATAATCCTGGATGGTGGCGGATATATCCCCAAGCTTCGCCCCGTTACGGGCGGCGTTTATACCCTCCATAAGGGCAGCTTTGGTTATCTCCATCAGATGATTCGCCCGTGAGCTTGTCTTGCCTACCCCCGCCGTTATGGCGGAATCTCCCTGGAAGCCGTCATAGATCGCCCCAAGGTCGAGCGAGACAATGTCTCCCTCCTTTAATACCCTATTGCCGGGAATACCGTGGACTATCTCGTCGTTTATGGAAACGCACAAGCTCGCCGGGAAGCCGCGATAGCCCTTAAACGAGGCTTTAGCTCCCAGCTTCACCAGCTCTTTGGCGGCGATGTCATCCAGCTCCTTTGTTTTCATGCCTGGTTTTAAATGCGACCTCAACAACTCCAGCACGCTGGCAACGATTTTACCTGCGTGTCTCATAGAGTCGATATCGCGCTCCGATTTTATAATTATGTTCATTTAGCTATGCAAGCCCTTTCCCGAAGAGCAGCTACTATTCGGCTGGTAATATTATCAATATCACCCTCGCCGTCTATCTCCAGCAGCTTACCGCCTTTCCTGTAATACTCGATGAGGGGTGCCGTCTTGTTAAAATACACCTTGAGACGTTCTTTGGCCGTCTCTATATTATCGTCGGGTCGCTGATAGAGCTCGCCGCCACACTTTTCGCATTTGCTTCGTTTGCCTGCAGCCTCTACGCTGTACGGAGTCTGGCAATTCCGGCATACCAGCCTTTTACCCAACCTTTTTATAAGCGTTTTCTCTGGGACCTTGATGTAAACCACCCAATCTATTTGCTTGTTAAGCTTCTTCAATGCTTCGTCCAGCACCCCAGCTTGCTTCAGGTTCCTGGGGAAGCCGTCGAAGATGACTCCGTCGAGACAATCCGAAGATGACATCCTCTCCAGAACCACCTGCCCTGTTATCTCGTCGGGAACCAGAGCCCCGTTCTCTATATAGTTTTTAACCTTAAGTCCCAGCTC
>DUFE01000040.1 GCA_011170385.1 Dehalococcoidia bacterium
AGCCCTTTTTATAGTCTCCATCAGTTCCACCGGTGAAGAGTTTTTCTTAAGGCAGGCAACCGCAGCGCTTTTGATAACTTCGAAGAGCTCTTCATCATTGGGGTCAGGACTCAATATTATCACTTTTGTATTGGGAAAGTTTCGTGCTATCTTTCTACCAAGTTCCAGTCCGCTATGTGTTGCCAGATCCGAACCCAGTAACGTTATATCGGGGAGCCTGGCTTCTATCATAGCCATGGTGTCGTGATTCGGGTCACACTCTATAATCTCCAGATCACTCTGTTGAGACAAGGCCTGCCTTACACCTGCTCTGAAAAAGGCTTGTTCGTCGATTATCATTACCCTAGTTTTAGCCACTAGACACCCCCTTGTTTATCGTCTAACTACGATTTAATAGCTTTCTTCACCCGTTTCTTTTATCACGAGCGAAAAAGTTATCAATATCTTCCTTCTTAAATCTACGGTCACCCCGGGAGCCTATACGATACGCCTTAAGTATCCCTTGATTACTCCATTTCCTTATAGTATTGATATGTAAATTTAGGATACGTGCCACTTCACTTGTTGTTAGCATTGGATCAATACTGTTATTTGTCATATTTTCCTTCCTCCATGAAGTCACTAAAACTCACTATTTAGCACAAGACCTTATTTTAACTCCCAATTATACCCTTAACCAATCCCCCATAGAGGCTATTTTTATAGAATTTAGTCATAGCTATAAAGTACCATATTAATTCCAACCCATCTATAACTCATGTCACATATTATTAACTAACATTATCACAACTATTATTTCATTTTTAACTACCAATATCAAACCATCATCTTCGATAATACTGGGTTATATATAAAATCTTACCAGCGACTATCCTTTTACTGGCTCGTTCGTTATAATCTATGCACGTGGTAACGCCGGTTTACCGGCTAGGTTCGGATATACACAGTATTATGCCGAGCCCCGCCAGTAGGGAGTTGTCAAGTGCAAGACGAGCAAAATCTTGTCGAGAGGGCGCAAAAATATGACCAGGAAGCTTTCGCCCAGCTTTATGAGCAGCATTTCGATAAGATTTATCGTTATATTGCCCTTAAAATTGGTAACAGAGCGGACGCCGAAGATATGACACAGCAGGTCTTTTTAAAATCGCTAAAGTCTATCTCTTCTTACAGGTGGCGGGACATACCCTTCTCCGCTTGGCTGTTCCGCATCGCCCACAATCAAGTGGTCGATTACTTGCGGAAAAAAACTAGACAACATACCACTTCTCTAAACAACGTACTGGCTATCTCCGACAGTAGCCCGCAACAATCTGCCGAGGACAGGATAGTTGCCGAACAGCTTGTATCCGCTTCTCGAAAGCTGACTCCGGCACAGCAGGAGGTTATCTCCCTACGCTTTGCCAGTGAGCTGCCCATTGCTCAAGTAGCCAAGATTATGGGCAAGAGCCCGGGAGCAATCAAGGCTCTACAGCACAGTGCCATAGAGTCATTGCGTAAAATTATGGTGAATGACAAAGATGTTTAACCGAAGAATAAACCCAATAGACGATATCCTAGATAAATGCCTTGAAAGGATTCTGGTAAACGGCGATTCCGTTGAAGACTGCCTCACCAGCTACCGCCAGTACGCCGATGAGCTCAAGCCCCTACTCCAGACGGCGTTAACTGCTATGAAGGTAAAAACTATCAAACCTCGCGCCGACTTTAAAACCAGAGCCAGGTATCAGTTTCACTTAGCACTTAAAGATGCGGCCACAAAGAAGCAGCGTCGATTCTTTGGCTGGCCGCTGCGCTGGGCAACAATGGCTTCCTTAGTACTTACCCTGCTGCTTTCTGGTGGAGGTATTGTGGCGGCAGCCAGCAACAGTATGCCCGATAGCCCATTCTACCAGATAAAGCTTGCCACCGAGCAGATACAGCTCTTCCTTACCACCTCCCCAGAAGCCAAGGCGAAGCTGACCACCAAATTGGTTGACAGGCGAGTTGATGAGATAATATATATGGCTAATAATAACAACGCCGACATGGTAGAGGCTACCACCAGGCGATTGGAAATTCACCTGTCAATGATTGCTAGCATAGCTAACGAACTTAGCGTTGGCATCCTAACCGAAGATGATGGGGTAATAGCAACAAAAATGGTTACTAGAACAGTAACTGTAACGGTAGGGGCAGGAGGCTTGCTTACCAATGAAAGCCCAGAAACAACGCCGTTACCAACTACCGATGCGATAATCACAACGGCAGGAGAAGTTTATACAGCACCTACTACACCTATTCCGGATACAACAGTGCCTTCCTCGGTTGATTGGAATGGCGAAGGCTTTGAATATCTACTAGGTATGCAGTCTGCAGAAAACATCTCCGCTCTCAATGCCGCCATGGAAACAGCGTCGGAAGAGGTCAAGGCGGCGCTGATGGAAGCCATCACCTTAATTGAGAGCGGTATCCCCAACGAGGTTACACCAGGTTTAACATCAACTGTCACCGAAACAGTTACCACTACTCTGGATTAGAAGACACCCTGACTTTTTTATCAGGTAATCATAAAGCTGTCAACCGAATTTATCATATCAGTAACTGACCAGCGGTAATTGACAGCGTCACAGACTGCGTTTATACTAAAACTGCCGATAATATTGCAACCCTAACATTTATAAATGTTCATAACAAATACCGAAATGACATTGTTTGGATAAATACTGGATATTTGTATCACCTTATACCGGAGGTGCTGTACATTGGGCGAGCAAAAGGTAAAAATAAGCGCCGTTCATCAGGCTAAAGAGGATGAAAAGAAAGCTATCCAGAAAATTATAGACGACTCCGAAAAGGCCATCCTCGCTGCCAGAGAAGCTAAAAAAGAGGCTATCAAAGAAGCTGAGGATACCGAGAGGAAAGTTTTTACTGAAGCCAAGGACAATGTCGACAGGGCAAAAAAGGACGTCAAAGAAGCTAGTGATAAAAAACAAAAAGAAGCATGTATAATAGTCTTCCGCGATGCCCAAGACGCCGGCGAAATAGCTATACTTACAGCCAGGAGTGCAAAGAAGAAAGCCATTCGCCAGGCTAAAGAGGACGAGAAGAAGACCATCCAGAAAATTATGGATGATACTGAAAAAGCCATCATCGCTACCAGGGAAGCTGGAGAAAAAGCCATAATCAAAGCTTTTGAAGAAGAAGCTGCAGTTAAAAAGGGGAAAAAGAAGGAAGATGAAAAGTTGATCGAAGAGAAGGCCGAAAAGGAAGCCGAGGAAGTAAAAAAAGCTAAAGAAATAGAGGAAGAAGCAAATAAAGAAGCCGAAAAACTAGCCAAGAAGAAGGCGGAAAGTGAGGAATCCGAAGTAAAGGCAAAAGTCCTAAAAGAAGCCGAAGAAGACAAATCAAAAACCAAGGTAGTTAAGGAAGTAGCAGAATCAACAACCGTAAAAGAGGCCGAAGAAAAGCTAGAGACCAAGGAAGAGAAGAAAGTAAAAGTAACACCTCACAAAGGCATGTTAAAATTGGTCCTAGCACCGCCAGTCAATCCCAACTCGATGGCTTTATTTAAAAACAGCCTAAATCAGGCACCGAACATGCGTCTACTAATGATTAGCGGCTCGGCAGACAGGGGCACCCAGATTTTTGTTTCCTTTACTGGTGAACCCGCTTCTTTGATCAAAACCCTAAACGATATGCCTATTGTAAAGGATACTACTATAAGTAGTAACGAAATACTAGTAGTGCTAAATAAAGCTTAGCCGGCACTTCTTTGCTGGCAGTGGTATAACAAATCAACATTATAACAGCATGTTAGTTCTGGGACATGCCGGAATCACCCTTGGCGTTGCTGTACTTATTTCAGGCGCTGCCAACACCACTTGTTCCAGGTTATCTATGCGGGAGCAAGCAACCGCCCTCCCGCCGAAAAACCTCCCAAACCACCCCTCATCCTGGCTGACATACCTAGCAGAACGCATCGATATCAGGCTTCTGCTGGTCGCATCGCTACTGCCGGATATAATAGACAAACCGCTGGGTTATTTATTCTTTCGTGAATCTATTAGTAACGGGCGTACCATAGGTCATACCTTCCTCTTTTTAATCATTATCACCCTTGCCGGTTTCCTTCTTTACTACTATAGTAAAAGGACCTGGCTGCTGGTTATTTCCTTCGGTATATTTATTCACCTCGTTCTGGATCAGATGTGGATGACTCCCAAGACCCTGCTTTGGCCTTTGTTGGGTTTTACTTTCGAAAAGCACGATATTTCCAACTACATACCGGGGCTCATCGATAGTTTGACCACTAAACCTCAGGTGTATGTACCAGAAATCGCAGGTGGCCTGATTCTTTTATGGTTTGCCTGGGAGATTATAAAAAGGCGCAGGCTTCTATTCTTTGTCAGGCATGGTCGTATATAACATTAAGATTCTAGAGCCGATTAATCCTTCCACAGTGCGGGCACCTGATCTCGGGCTCCTTGTATTTCGGCGGTATCCTCAACCTGGTACCGCACTGGCAATCTACTGTTTTGTAGTCGCTCATCTTCCACATCAGGTCCGATGTCTCGCGGGTACGGGTAAGCTTATCCGGCTCTTTTGCTCTCTTTTCCGGTGAAATTGCTTCATATTCAGCCGCTGACATCGCCAGCGCGGAGGCCGGTATAATACTACCGCCACCACGGTGCACCTTGCTGTAAGCCTGCTCATAATCACTTAGGGAAACTCCTCCCGCCATTGAGCGCAGTATGCGAATCCTTTCCGATATGGGCGGGTGGGTGCTACTTAAGTCCGTAGCCGCCCTGCCCTTTTTGCGGAAGGGATTTATAATATACATCGGTGCCGTCGCCTGATTAGCGGTTTTTAACTGCCCGGTGGAGGCTCCCAGCTTTTCCAGCGCCGATGCCAGACCCTCAGGGTATCTGGTATATAGAGCCGAAGATGCATCGGCAAGATATTCCCTCTTTCTTGATATGGCGTAATATATTAAGTAGGCAAATATCGGTGCCAGTATCATAAGCGCCAGTGCCGCAATTAGGATTATTATCTGCCCCTGTCCCCCTCCCGAAGACGATCTCCTTGAACGACCGGCACCACCGAAAATCATCACCCTCGAGCCGTACCATGCCAGAATAACGATGGTGCCTAGCATAACGCTAGCCATTGCCATCAGCAGCACATCGCGGTTCTTGATATGTGATATCTCGTGACCGATGACACCCTGCAGCTCGTCACGGTTTAGCTTCTGCAATAGACCGGAGGTTATCGCCACCGAGGCTTTGTTGGGGTCTCTACCAGTGGCGAAGGCATTCAGTGCCGGGTCGTCGATTATATAGATGTCGGGCATCTTGGGCAGCCCGGAGGCAATCTTCATTTCCTCAACTATATTATAAAGTCGCGGGTGGTCGTCACGGGTTATCTTCTTTGCCCTTGACATCGCCAGTAATATGCTGTCACCCTGGAAGTAACCGATAAGGCTCATTATCGCCCAGATTACCAGTGCAATAACAAGACCAACTACTCCGTTATCGGCAAAAGCCAGTCCCAGAAAGTAGCCGACCAGTACCAACAGCACACCCATAACTACCGTCAGTACCAGCGACCTCACCTGGTTTGACCTGATTTGTTCCCACATATAATGTTATTATTCCTATCTAAGCAAAGCTTACTTTGGGCGCTTCCCTCTCAGCGGTAACGGTAACCTCGAAGAACTCCTCGGCTCTGAAACCGGTCATTCCAGCTACAATATTGGAAGGAAACATCTGTGTCTGGTTATTCAAACGTAACACCGAGTCATTGTAGAACTGGCGGGAAAAGCTAATCTTATTCTCGGTCGAGGTCAGCTCCTCCTGTAGGGCTAGAAAGTTTTGGTTGGCTTTGAGGTCAGGGTAGTTTTCCACCACCGCCAGTAGCCTACCCAGCGCTGAGCTAAGCTCTGTCTCAGCCTTGGAGCGGGCACCGACACTGCCACCGGAGAGCTTCTGTGCTAGATTACGGGCATTGGTAACCGCCTCCATCGTCTCGCGCTCGTGCTTCATGTAGCCCTTGACCGTCTCCATCAGGTTGGGGATGAGGTCGTAGCGCCTTTTCAACTGGACATCGATCTGTGCCCAGGCGTTCTTAACCTGGTTACGCAACCTGACCAGTCCATTATAGATGACGATGAACGCTATTAGTAAAACCCCAAGAATGCCTAGGATTATCCATAGTGCTAACATAAGATACCTCCAACTTTATTATATATTGCCAGTAATTTTTTACCTTATCTTACGGGTTTACTCAGCGGCGCTGAATACCTCTCCCAAGAAGTTTATCACCTTTTGCTGGGAACCACCTTTTTCCGACGGCTTTTTTGCAAGCTGTTTTATCAGCTGGCCGACCTCACCGCCGTCAAACCACAACCCGTCTCCACTCGAACAGACATCGATTAATATTCTCGGCTCTTTCCCTATATGAGCCTTGTCCATCTTCAGCCGGCATATAGGACACCTTCTCTTCTTCTCTGCCTTCTCAGTATCAGTTAGATCTACTACCTGATCCACACTTAGACCCGATTTACCAAAGCCCATACTCTCAATAAGCAGCTCTAGCTCCTCAGTATCAAACCAGACACCCCGGCAAGTGTTGCAGTAATCGAGTTCAATGCGATTATATTCGACATCTATCAAATCGCTCTTGCAGACAGGGCAAATCATAACCGCCTTCTCCAAATAACCATTAATAACATTTTAGGGTCGCCGCCATTCAGTGTCAAGACAGCCTTGCGGCTGTTCTTATCCTGTGATTATCATGTCCCCTTAATATTTTTGGTATTGAAATCTTCCAGATATGATATTGATGTTTTTAATATCTCATAAAGTACTTGGTTTTCAGTACTTTTGTGCGATTGTTAGCTGTTATAGCTACACCTAACATACTATATACATTCTAATGATTGCATAGTAAAAATTGCATTGGATTAATTGCTTTTCAATGGTGGTATTGTTTCACTGGGAAAATAAAGAGGCTAAAACTTAAAGAAAACAAATTATTAGTGGAGAAAGATACCCAATATTCTGTAACTATTTGCTTAATTCTTAATACACTTCAAGTAATTATATCTTTTGCAAGATAGCGTATATAAAAAATAGTAAGTAAAAGTATGATGACGGACTTGACTTAATACCGATTTATTCTACGGGTTATATTTTTTATCTGGGAATTGTTTTTTTAAGACGGCAAAGGCTTCCGCTATTTTCTTTCCGATATCGGTATCATTCTCAACTTCTCGTAGCATTTCTTCAGGAGATAGATTAAAAGGCCCTCCAATGGCTCGGGGTATTACCCTGCTATTGGCATACTTTTCAATAAGCACTTTCAATTCTTTAATAGCTATATCTCGGGAACTCTGTTTTTCCATTGCCTTATATATAAATTATACAACATTATCATTTTATTTCCCTGGGAGGGCTTACCATGCCCTCCCAGGGGATCCTAATATCTATTGTCTAACATTTATTATTTCTTTATCCAGTTCAAAAACCTGAGGAGGCCAAACCAGATCTGGGATTTTCTTTGACCTAACAAGCTCATAGTATGGCTTTATTATTTCAAGTCTCTTAGGGCAGGTAGTTGCTGTTTCACTACCAACTAAAGTAAGACGATCACGATCCATTTGCAAGTGAACCGCGGTAAAGGTATCGCCAATTGATGCATAGTAGGCAATATTAGCATTATATGTGATTATAGCTGCGTCGAAACCCGTCTGTGTCGAGTAGCCGAGGACTAGTTTTTTATGCACTTTATCGGCACAGTTCCAAAATGACATGTGGGTTGTGGTAATAATCCAGTGTAAATCGTTGTAGCCGACATAGCAACTACACCCCTTACTGACTGCCGTGGGACCTAATCCTGAAGCCGACAGACAGGAGACAGTGCTCATCACTCGCAAGTTGAGCTTGTCGGCATTAGCTGTGTCAATTACAGCCTGTGGAGTATTGACGGCACTTTCCCCATAGATAGCATTTGCACTGCCGTGGTCATAGTGAACTACAAGCCTGGGATTAAATTCCTTGATTTCCTTTTCGACATTGGCTCTTGTCGCCTGTGTATCTCGTAAATACTTAACCGTCGCGATGGAATTAGCAAATGCGAAAAAGTCATCTGCTCCCTGTATTGAATAATCCGTATAATCTGGAGAGGCATGGTGTGGTGCAATCAGAAGGACGTGGCAATAACGGGGGAAACGGACGAATATATCCTTCCAGTTTACAAGGAAGGGTTTTTTGTAGACTAGGATCGGCTTTTCCATCCTTTTCACGTATTGTTTTCCTAATTCTTTTACCGAAAGCGTTTTAGCAGCCATTATTCACCTCCTCTCGCCAGATTCGCTTTCAGATTTATCATTGAGTTAATGATATCCCGGCCAATCTTTGTTTCACTTTCCACCTGCCCCATAAGTTCGCCAACAGTGTAACTATATGGGCCAGCAATAGCACGGGGTTCCTCTTCGGCACCTGAAACGATTCTTTTACGCTCCTTTTCATAAGTGGACAACTCTTTTAATGTATCCTCTTTTGCAGCCTTGGCATCAGCCTCGATAAGTTCCTCATATTTTTTTCCAATTTCTGACATACTGTAAGACCCTCCTTTTAAATATTGAGATATTTTTAAAAACACTCGATCTGGACCTGCACTATAGTCCTCTTTCTAACATCTCATGCATACCTGTGTTAATAGCTGACTATAGGACTTAATCGCAAATTATCGGCTTGGCTTTATGGAGTAGGTATGCCTTCTTCTGGTATCGAATCAACCTTGTAGAAACGAACCTGACAGAGCTTGCAACCACTGTTATCGTATTCCCACCAGTAATCGATCAGCTCTGGAATATCAAAGACCCATGCGTTATGATAATCGACTATGCCAGCACCGGTATCTATGGATACAGTTACCAGGAACAAACCGGTTACTCTCTCCCACTTGGGTTTCTTATTATGATCAACAGTGATTGTACCCAGTAGAAATACCTCTTCAGCTGTCTGGCCATCGAAAATAACCTCGGGGGTAATAGTAACGCTCTTGTTTGGTTTTCCAAGGGCACACAGAAAGACTTCATATCTACCCTCATCAAGCTGGAATCGGGCACCGTCGTTATCGGTACCATTACCATCAATTACGGTAAATCCGTCACCTTGCTGCATATAAATGTTTGTCTTTGATCCGAGCTCAACCATTATGGTATGTCTTGAAGTATCATCCCACCCTTCAGCATCGGAATTTTTATCCTTGGGGGCACCAATGATGTTAAGGTTATAATGAGCCCCGCTAGGAAGACCATTGCCATTATATGTCGTATCTGTAGTCCAAGGATCAACAGTTCCCAGTTTTGCTGCCATCACCGCGCCCGTTCCAAGTCCTAGAGTAAGTAATACTACTACTGCTACAGCTATCACTACGATTTTTTTCATGGCATCTCCTTTCTATAAGACTTTTTATCCTTATCGCCTCTCGACCTGAGGCTGAGACCGTATACTTCAACTTACATTGCATGCATAGCTGAGTTTATTATCCGAGCTTAGAGGGACAATGATAATTACCCAAATAACTCAAATTAAAAAGTTATTGGTACTAGGGTATTGGATGAAAAAATGGTCATGTACAGGGTTATAGATAATAACCATTTAGAAAAGTTCAAATAATTCGGCTATGACTCAAAATAAATGGGCAAATATACTATGCAATTTTATTCGTAGCTAGCCCATTTAGGTGATTGTTTGTCTGGTTTGATATAACTAGAATATAAATTCATTGAACCTGTTAAAGTTTAAACGAAATAGGTTTCTGGGGCTTGTGGGGTAGACGATGGAAATTATTAATGTTCTAATCATTGACAGGTCGGAAATATTCAGGGCTGGGATTTGCCAAAAACTCTCACTGCAAAGAGACTTCAAGCTCCTGGACTGTGACCCCAACCACGACTTATTCAAAATTATTGAATCTCGTTATATACGAATAGTGTTGCTCGATATTGATAATCCTATTTCAAACGGGCTGGACCTAGCCAGAAAGATTATACGTCATTACCCTAATACCGGTGTCATTGTACTTAGTCCTTATTTTAATGATGATGAACTTTTTGAAGCTATCAAGATTGGAGCCATAGCCTATACAGACAAGAGTGTTAGCACAGAAGACCTCGTTACAATTATAAAGAGAGCAAGTCGAGGCGAATACGTTATTAACGACCTCCTTATGACACGACCATTAGTCGCAGAGCGTGTCTTAAAACAATTTCAGGAAATCGCCACGATGGGATATGTTACGGATAAAGTGGTTGCGCCATTAACCCAGAGGGAAATACAAATCCTAGGCTACATTGCAAATGGAAATACCAATAAGGAGATAGCCCATATTCTTGGAATTAGCGACCAGACGATAAAGAACCACGTTAGCGCCATTCTTCGAAAGCTTAACGCTAATGATAGAGCTCATGCCGTAGCAATGGCTATGCAACACCACTGGATTTCGGTAGATGATGAAGCTGGGCAGTTATCGATATATTAGTATCTAACGATACATATTTTCTTGGCAAATCAATGTCAATTTTTACAAAGTAAATTAAGACATATTAGTAGTGACTCAGATTTGAAATGTTTTTATCAAGCGTTCTTTAATATAAAGCATACTGAGCTGTTACGTTCAGGATGCCTCTTAAACATATCTAACTCACCCTGGGCTTGACGAAGTCCTTTAGGTAACTGTGGAGTAGTAAGTATTGTTCGATATTCAGCTATCAACTGCTCAAGAGGAGCGAAGTATTCCGACCACCAAGTTTCCTGGCTCAATACGAAGTAATCCAGTAACGTATAATTGCACTTCTGGATTTGCTCCACTTTCTTGCTAACATTTCCTTTTTCGTCGTGAACCACCATAAAACCGTAGGGCTTAAGAAACCGCTTCCACTTTTGAAGCCCCTTTTTAAAGCCGATAGCGTATATGGATCCTTCTGACCAAATGATGTCAAAACTCCTGTCTGGAAAATCAATATCAAATAGGGAGTGATTTACCGCCTGGACTCGGCTGGTAAGCCCCGCAATCTTAATATTTTGTACAAATTCATCCAATGCGGATTGGTCTATGTCTATTCCGATTATCTCCCCTTTGCTTAACCTCGCCAGCTCCAGTGTCGATATGCCGGAACCGCAACCAATATCCAGAATTCGCGGTTTTTCTATCTTGGGAAGTATCCCGAAGGCCTTTCTAGTATATTTTAGGAGACCTTTTCTTATCTCATTTTTTCTTAATCGGAATAGCTCTTCTTCTTTCATTGTCACCATTTACACTCAAACCTTATCATTATATTAGCTAAAATACGTGCTTTGGCTATAACTAACGCCAAACAGTCTCTGGCACCTCTATTGGTACGGGCTCGCTATTAGCATCAAGTGATGAAATCTCAAAAGCATATGACGGTTTAAATTCATCAAACCTATGCCTGAGATCTATCTTCGCCCAGTCATAAGGGAGAATCATTACGTGCCAGGAGAGGTGCATTTCCCATTCCTCTGAAAAGAAGAGGTAATGGGATACCACTAGCCATTGAGGACTTACGATCGTCCCGGTCCAAACTGTATCATCTGTGATTCCGAGTTCAGGATGACTAGCTGTTAACCACGGAATGAATCTATCCCGCAATTCTGTTGCATATTCCCCTAGACCATCTTCACCCTCAACCACTTCAAAGGTAATAACCTTTTCGTCGGTTAAATCACCTCGGCTTCCTGTAATAGTAGCCAACCACCAAGGGCTTGTATAACCTTATTAGATAGCCCTGATTTGACTTGATGAACACAGAAACCTCTCCTAAAGCTATGGGGATTACAGTGTATGCCTGTAGCTTTACCCAATCTCTTGAGCATAGTTGATATGCCATCTGCTGTTATTTCTAAGGTATCATGATTAAAAAACCAATCCTTAACGATACTGTTACCAGCCAAAGCCTTGCGATAGCGGTTGCCTTTACCGAGTATCATAACCGTTCCCTCATCCCAGTTGAAATTCTTAGACTTTACACTGGCAACTTCAGACAGCCTCATACCTGAATACCATAGAAGGTTAAGGATAACCTCATCTCTTTCAAAGAGGGTATGTTGACATAATATTTCTAGTTTTTCCTTTGATATAGCAGGCAATAGCTTCTTTTGTCTTCTTGGTGGCAATACCTTCTCTATCGGATTAGTAGGGAGTTGGTCTGTATGATATAGCCACCTACATAGGGTCTTTATGCACCTGTAATAGTTATGCTTGGCATTACCACAAGCAAGCGAGTTTAGATAGTTATTGATGCCTTCAGGGGTAATAGGATAACCAACGAAGTTATCTAGGGCTATGTGGTAAAGCTTTATTGTCTTAGGACTTGTGCCTGATGCTCTTGAACGGAGGAAATCGTCAAGTAATTCTCTTGTGAATTTTGTGAACTTTTGTGAACACTTTGAAGCTAAAATAGAAGCGTCCCTGGAGGGATTCGAACCCACGACCCGCTGCTTAGAAGGCAGCTGCTCTGTCCAGCTGAGCTACAGGGACGTCATCCGGGGAGAGTAGACGGTATATTAATTTTTTATGATTATATCACTACGTACAAAGGAATCTTTTCCTCGGTCACTTGTGATACTCCTTTGCAAAGGAAAGGATTTTTAACAACAACATAATTTAGCATTTAGCCCTATCAAGGTCAAGCTGGAAGTAGCTTAATCATAATCCTGCTTTCTATGCATTTTCAGCAGCCAGTATACCGCCAGACCGCAAAGAACAATGCCAGCTATTACCGCTCCGACCCAGCCGAGCAGAGTGAGGCAGGTTATAATAACACCAGCGATAAACACTCCCAGCATTATGGAAAAGAATGCCTGTTTGAAGCCTATTCCAAAAAGAACCGCCGCCAGTGAGCCAGTCCAGGCGCCGGTAACCGGCAACGGAATGGCGACAAACAGCACCAGCCCGATTCGCTTGTACTTCTGTATAATTTTACCCTGCCGCCTGGTCCTTTCGAAAAGCCAGTCAAGCCACTTCTTGAAAAGTGACACGCGATTTAAAACACGAGTGGCGGCATCGAGAAAGAGAAGAATAAAAGGTACCGGCAGAAGATTACCGATAATCGCCAGCATGAAGGCATAGTACCAGCTCAAATCTAGGCTGGTAATAGCTACCGGTATAGCCGCCCTCAGCTCGGCGATAGGCAGGGCGGCGATAAGTATTACCATCAGTTCTCTACCAAGATCAAAACCCAGTATGGTATCTATCAATGAATCTTCTCTTTTCCAGTAAGACTAAAGAAGTCTAACAAACGCTTATTCGTAGCGTCAAGCTGTATCATGAGCTTGACAACCTTTCAGCAAGATTGTTAGTATAAGGCTAGATTCCAGGCTCGTCGCCAAAACTGGCAATGTCAAGACTGCTCGATAAAATAGACAGCCCGGCAGACCTTAAAACCCTGAAGGCAAAAGAGCTCAAACAACTGGCAGGTGAAATAAGAAAAGAGCTGGTGGCCAGGGTAACGGATAACGGCGGGCATCTGGCTTCAAACCTGGGTGTGGTTGAGCTTACTATAGCTCTGCACCGCGTGTTCGATAGCCCCAAAGATAAGATTATATGGGATGTTGGGCATCAGTCCTATACTCACAAGCTGCTTACCGGCAGGAGAGATAAATTCAAGACGCTACGTCAATACGGCGGCTTGTCCGGTTTTACTTGCCGTGATGAAAGCCAGCACGACCCGTTCGGCACCGGGCATGCCAGCACCTCGGTATCGGCGGCTCTGGGCATGGCGAAAGCCCGCGACCTCTCCGGTGATGATTATAGCGTTGTTGCCATCATCGGCGACGGAGCTACCACGGGCGGTATGGCACTGGAAGCGTTCAATAACGTCGCCCAGCTGGGCTCCAAGATGATAGTGGTTTTAAACGATAACGGGATGTCAATCGCTCCGACCGTCGGCGCACTGGCAAAGCTGTTTAGCAAGGTGCGCTTTGACCGTCGATATTACCGGGCTAGTGAGGAAAGCAAGCGTTTATTCGGCATCCTGCCCCTAGGAAAAAAGATATGGCAGCTGGGAGAGAAGATAAAGAACGGCTTCAAGGGCTTCGTAATGCCGACGGTGTTCTGGGAGGAGGTGGGTTTCGCCTATATGGGACCTTTCGACGGACATAACATCGCCGAAATGGAGAAAGCACTGGAAAAGGCGAGAGACTACAGCCATAAGCCAACGCTGGTGCATGTTATTACTCAGAAGGGAAGGGGATATACGCCGGCGGAAGGCAATGCTGTATACTTCCACGGCGTGCCGCCCAAGAGCGACGGCACCAAGCTGGCACCGACATATAGCGAGGTTTTCGCAAGGACAATGCTCCATCTGGCACGACGAGACCCGAATCTCGTAGTCATAACACCGGCAATGCCGGAGGGGAACTGCCTATCCATTGTTCAGGCGGAGTTCCCGGAGCGGGTCTTCGATGTCGGCATCTGCGAGCAGCATGCCGTAACCGTTGCCGCCGGTCTAGCTACCCAGGGCTACAAGCCGGTGGTCGCCATATACTCCACGTTTTTACAGCGTTCCTTCGACCAGATAATCCACGATGTCTGCACACAGAATCTACCTGTAGTTTTCGCCATAGACAGGGGAGGTATCGTCGGCGATGACGGTAAGACACATCAGGGTACGCTCGACCTTTCTTATCTAACCCTGGTGCCCAACCTGACTGTCGCCGCACCGAAGGACGAAAACGAGCTACAGCACCTGTTATATACTGCACTGGAGGCAAAGCAACCGATGGCGGTAAGGTATCCACGAAGCGCCGGAGTCGGCGTTAATATGGACGAAGAGCTCCACCAGATACCGATAGGCAGTGGTGAAGTACTGAACCAGGGGGATGATGTCGCCATCCTGGCTATCGGGGCTACAGTAGCCCCGGCAATGGAGGCGGCCAAAGAACTGGCTGAGAACAATATAAAAGCAATGGTGATAAATAGCCGGTTTGCCAAGCCGCTGGACGCCGAACTTATAAATGGCATTGCCCTCAGTATCAAGAACATTGTTACCGTGGAGGAGAACACCGTTAATGGAGGATTCGGCAGCAGTGTTCTTGCGCTGCTACAGAGGTCTGGTATAAGCGATGTCAATATAAAGAATATAGGTATCCCCGATGAGTTTGTTGAGCACGGATCGCAGGCTATATTGCGTGCCAAGTATAAACTGGATGCCGCAGGTATAGCCGAAGAGACGAGTAATCTGCTTTCAGGGAGCGGGAGTGATTTCCTGATAAACACGGAGTTTAAGAATTGCTAATAAGTACGCTTGGCATAAATGCCAGCATAGACAAGAGAGGAATATCAGGTACGAACCTTGTGCCTGATATTTTTTATTATGACATAGAAGATGATTAAAAAAACAACTATAAAAGATATAGACGTAAGCGGTAAGAGAACGCTGGTCAGAGTCGACTTCAATGTACCGCTGAATAACGGGACGGGCATTATAACTGACGACAGCCGTATCAGGGCGACACTGCCTACAATCGATTACCTCGTCGACAACGGCACCAGGGTAATTCTGTGCTCTCATCTTGGGCGACCTGAAGGAAGGGTAGATAAAAAATTAAGTTTGGCTGTTGTTGCCAGGAGACTATCGGAGATAATGCGGCAACCGGTAAAGTTCGTTGAAGATTGTATCGGCGCTGAGGTTGAGGCGGCGGTTGCCGGATTGAAAAATGGTGATATTATGCTTCTGGAAAACCTCCGCTTCCACCCTGAAGAAGAAAAGGGAGACCCGGAGTTCGCCCGATCACTGGCGCGCCTGGGCGATATATTTGTCAACGACGCCTTTGGCACCTGCCACCGTAGACACGCCTCTATTGTGGCTATCACAAGATACCTCAAAGGCGTATCGGGATTACTTCTGGAGAAGGAAACCAACTCGCTAGGCAGTGTTCTGGAGAATCCGCCGCGCCCGTTTGCCGTGCTCCTGGGCGGCGCCAAGGTAAGCGATAAAGTCGGCATGATAGATAACATTATCAGCAAGGTGGATTACATTATAATAGGCGGCGGAATGGCCGCCACTTTTCTTAAGGCGAAATCTTACGAAGTGGGGTTATCCCTGATAGAAGATGGACAGGATACCGCAGCCGAGTTAATGGATAAAGCGTCCAAGAATAGAGTAAGGATTATACTACCAGAAGATGTCGTCGTTACCCGCACAATCAGCAACAGAGGCAAGGTAAGTAATGTATCCGTGGAAAACATCGCGAAGAATAAGAGAATCGTCGATATTGGAGCACTTACCATCAGCAACTTTACCAGTGTGTTGGAGAAGTGCCAAACGGTATTCTGGAACGGTCCGATGGGTATATACGAAATACCACGATTCGCTGAAGGCACCAGGGCTATGGCTAATATTATCGCCAGTCTCAATGCCACTACTATCGTCGGCGGCGGATCGACTGCTGAAATAGTTACCGAGATGAAACTGGCTGAAAAAATGACTTTCGTCTCCACCGGCGGCGGCGCCTCCTTGAGATTCCTTGGCGGTGAAACGCTGCCCGGGGTTGAAGTATTGCTCGATAAAGAGTTACCATAATAACCAGTAAAAGAGAAGTGTGGAGGATATGGATAAACTGGAGCTGATAAGGGAAATCTCCAGAGCCACGGATACCAAGATTGTATTACTGGTTATCGATGGACTGGGTGGGTTACCGGATTTAGAAACGGGCAAGACGGAGCTGGAAGCGGCAAATACCCCCAACCTGGATGCACTGGCAACCAAAGGAATCTGTGGCTTGAGCGAACCAATAAGTCCGGGCATAACTCCCGGGAGCGCACCCGGGCACCTGGCTTTATTCGGCTACGATCCAGTCGATTGCACAATGGGTAGGGGTGTTCTGGAAGCCGTGGGTATAGACCTCGATCTCGAGATGGGAGACATCGCTGCCCGTGGTAACTTCTGTACGCTGGATAATAGCGGTCTGATTACCGACCGCAGAGCCGGACGCATAGCTACTGAAAAATGCGCCGATCTATGTGAACTGCTCGATGACATGGATATAGACGGCATCAGAGTTATCGTTAAACCGGTGAAGGAACACCGGTTGGTGGTTGTATTCAGGGGTGACACTCTTAGCGAAGATATAACCGATTCCGACCCGCAGCAGACGGGAGTGGCACCGGAGAATGTCGAGGCAAGAACCGATGCAGCCGAAAAAACTGCCGATGTCGTTAATAAGTTCATCAAAAAGGCACAAAAAATACTGGCACATCATCACCCGGCGAACATGGTTTTACTGAGGGGTTTCTCTAAAAAACCGCAGCTGCCGACAATGAAGGAGATTTACAAGTTGAAAGCGGTAGCTATCGCCAGCTACCCGATGTATCGCGGGCTGGCAAAGACTGTCGGTATGGATGTACAGAATACCGGAGCAACAATAGAAGACGAGCTTACTGCGCTCAGGAAATGCTTCACTAATTACGACTTCTTTTTTATCCATATAAAAGGGACGGATTCTGCCGGCGAGGACGGGGATTATAATCGAAAGGTTGCTGTACTGGAGTATCTGGATGGACTGCTTCCGCAACTGATAGAGCTCAAGCCAGATGTAACCGTGATTACCGGCGACCACTCAACCCCGGCGACTATAATGGGGCATAGCTGGCACCCGGTGCCGGTAGTGCTTTATTCGCAGTGGTGCCGCCCCGATGGGGTGAGCCACTTCTCAGAGTCGGCGTGCATTCTCGGTGGGCTGGGGCACCTGCCGGCAACGGATATAATGCCGCTGGCTATGGCTAACGCCCTAAAACTAAACAAGTTTGGAGCCTGATATCATGAGAATGCCGCTTATTGCCGCCAACTGGAAAATGAATACCACTGTTGATGAAGCTGCGGGGCTGGTACGCGGTATGCTCGATGACCTTGATAAAATCGGGAGTGTCGAAAAGGTGATCTGCCCTCCATTTGTTTCACTGGTAACGGTAGGGGATATATTGAAGGGTAGCTCGGTGAAGCTGGGGGCGCAGAATATATGCTTCGAAGAAAAGGGAGCTTATACCGGAGAAATATCTCCACTGATGCTTGTCGGGTTGTGCAAGTTCGTCATCATCGGACACTCGGAGCGCAGGCAACACTTCGGCGAGACGGGCGAAACAATAAACAAGAAGATGAAGGCAGCTATCAGAGCTGGCATGACGCCTATCCTGTGCGTCGGTGAGAGCCTGACTGATAATGAAGCTGGCAGGACAGTAGAACTGGTGACCACGCAGCTAGATACCGCTTTAGCGGACATAGCGGACCCCGCTGGTACTGTTATCGCCTACGAACCGGTATGGGCTATCGGTAGCGGTAGGTCAGCCAACTGCGAACAGGCAAACGAAACGATAGCTATAATCCGTGAGGAGGTTATCGATCTGTTTGATATGGAAACCGCAAACGATATGCGAATCCTGTATGGCGGCAGCGTCAACGCAGGCAATATCGCCGAGTTCGTCGGTCAGCCGGATATAGACGGTGCCCTAGTCGGCGGTGCCAGCCTTAAACCAGATCAATTTATAAGCATCATCAGGCAAACAGCGGAAATCAGAGGTAGCTAGCTGAATATTACTGTATGAATGAACTGATAGCTATCGTTGGACCAACCGGAGTAGGGAAGAGCCATCTTGCCATCAAGCTGTCGCAGAACTTCAACGGCGAGATAGTCAGCGCCGATAGCCGGCAGGTTTACCGCCATATGGATATAGGCACCGCCAAACCCAACCGACATGATATGGCGCTTGTAAGGCACCATTTAGTTGACATAATCAATCCCGACGAACCATTCAGCCTAGCACAGTACCAGGGGCTGGCTAATAATGCTATCAAAGGAATATTCCAGCGTAATAAAGTTCCTTTCCTGGTCGGCGGCAGCGGGCAATATGTGAGGGCGGTGCTAGAGGGCTGGGGAATACCGCAGGTGCCACCCGACACTGATTTGAGGAGAGACTTGGAGGAAAAGGCGAATGGTTATGGGGTTGATGAGCTCTATCGCGAGTTACGGTTGGTAGACCCGGCAGCCGCCGGAAGAATCGACCGCAACAATCCGAGAAGGTTAATCAGAGCGCTGGAGATCACCAGGGGTTCTAATAAAAACACTGCCGGAAGCCAAAGTAATAAAACACCGCCGTTCAGGCATATTACCATAGGGCTTACCAGAGATAGAGACGAGCTTTACCGCAGGATCGATGCCAGGGTGGACAGGATGATAGAGCATGGGCTGGTGGAAGAGGTAAAAAAATTGATAAACATGGGCTACGGGATGAATCTGCCGTCTATGTCCGGCATCGGCTACCGGCAGATAGGGATGTACCTCGAGGGAAACATAACGCTGGAGACGGCTGTCCAGCAGATAAAGTTCGAGAGCCACCGATTTGTTCGCCAGCAGTATAACTGGTTCAGCCCGAAAGATGATAGAATAAGGTGGTTTGATATGGGGGGAAGGGCAGGGAGAGAGATAGCGGCGCTGGTCGCCGATTTTACCGGTATAGGTTTATAGAATGGCGATAAAGTTTACCAAGCTGCAGAGCGCCGGTAACGACTTCGTGCTGGTGGAAGCCGGTAGCGATGGACGTGATTGGTCGAAGCTCTCCAGGGAAATTTGTCGGTGCCACTACGGAATAGGCGCCGATGGCTTGCTGATTCTCCTGCCATCCAAAATTGCCGATATTGGCATGAGAGTGATAAACGCCGATGGCTCCGAGGCAGAAGCCTGTGGTAACGGGCTATGCTGCCTGGCAAAATACGCCGCCGATAACGGTTTTACCGGAGCCGGAACAGAAGAGATATCGGTTGAAACCATTGCTGGAATAAGAAATGCACACCTTATCGAAGGAAGTGGTAAAACAAGAAAAATACAGGCGGCTATGGGAAAGCCGGAGTTCGAGGCGAACAGGATACCGGTAGCGGTGGAAGAGGGCAAGGGTAGAACGGTTGACATAAAGATGATAACAGATTATCCTCTCGTGGTGGATAACAGAAAGCTGACATTGAGCTTTGTCTCGATGGGAAATCCTCATGCCATTTTCTTCCAGGAAAAACCGGTAACAGAGTTCCCACTGTCAAAGATCGGGCCGATAGTTGAAAACCATAGTCTTTTCCCCGAGCGGGTCAACTTTGAGGTAGCCAAAGTAAATAGCAGAAAAAACATTGAAGTTAGGGTGTGGGAGAGGGGTGTGGGTGAAACGCTGGCGTGTGGTAGCGGTGCCTGTGCCGTGGCGGTAGCCGCTCGAATGCTGGACTATGCCAATAGTCCGCTGGAAGTCATACTGCCCGGCGGTACACTGGAGGTAGCCTGGGATGGAGTGGGAGAAGTAATACTTGGCGGGGTGGTAGAGACGGTATTCAGTGGAGAGTGGCTCGAATAGAGAAAGAAGGTTATAGAAATATGAGAATATCGCCCAGAATGGAAAGCCTGAAGCCCTATTTATTTGTTGAGATAAATAAAAAGATTGCCGAAAAGAAGGCTAAGGGTGAGGAAGTAATAAGCTTTGCCATCGGGGATCCCGATATACCTACGCCGGAGAATATAATAGAGAAGCTATGCCAGGCGGCGAAAGATCCGGAAAACCATCATTACCCAGAGACAGCCGGGTTGCCTGAATTAAGGAAGGCGATAGCGGATTGGTACCAGAGACGGTTTAGCGTCTCCCTCGACGCCGATAGAGAAGTTTTGCCTCTCATCGGCGCCAAGGAGGGCATTGCACACGTTGCATTATGCTTAATCGATTCTGGTGATGTAGCCCTGGTGCCGAATCCTGCTTACCCGGTCTATGTTATTAGCACAGAACTGGTTGGCGGTGAGCCTTACTATATGCCACTAACAGAGGGAAGGAACTATCTGCCGGACCTGGACGCCATCCCTGAAGAGGTGCTGAAAAGGGCGAAAGTTTTATGGCTAAACTACCCCAATAACCCAACTGGTGCCGTCGCCAACCTAGATTTCTTCAACGGAGTCGTCCGTTTTGCGCGACAGCACGATTTAGCCGTTTGCCATGATGCTCCATACACAGAGGTCGCCTTCGATGGCTACCAGCCGGTAAGCTTCTTGCAAGCAGATGGGGCAAAGGACGTGGGCATCGAGTTCCATTCCCTGTCCAAGAGCTATAACATGACCGGCTGGCGCATCGGAATGGCGGTTGGCAATACTGATATTATAGGAGCACTGGGGAGCATTAAATCCAACCTGGATTCGGGGATACCGCAGGCTATCCAGTATGCCGCCATCGAGGCTCTCGGAGGTTCGCAGGAATGCATTGCCAGACACAACGCCATTTACCAGCGGCGACGCGACCTTATCCTAGAGGTGTTGGAAGACATCGGGCTTAAAGCCAGGCCGGCCAAGGCAGGGCTTTATGTATGGGCTAAGGTACCCAAAGGCTATACTTCTATGGAGTTCGCCAGCGACCTGCTCCAGCAGGTAGGTGTGGTAGTTATTCCGGGTGTGGGCTACGGTAGCAACGGCGAAGGCTATGTACGTCTGTCATTGACCATACCCGATGCCAGTCTGGTAAAGGGTTTAACCAGACTTTCCGCCTGGAAAGATAACAAGGACAGGTTAAAGCAGAAGAAATAACTTCACATAACGGAGAGGGCTATCACCAAAGATACGGTATCCACACGGATATCATCGGAAAAAGCGTTCCTGGTATCGGTAGCTGTCGATAAAGACGGCGACTGGTCGGTAGAGGAATCACTTGATGAACTGGCGCAACTGGCAGGTACAGCTGGAGCAAAGGTGGTTGGCAGGCTTTCGCAGAAACTGCCTACGCCGTCCAAAACGCATTATCTGGGCAAGGGTAAGCTGGAGGAGCTATTGGCAGCGAAGGAAAGCAGTGGTTACAACGTAGTCATCTTTGACGACGAGCTGACACCGCTACAACAGAGAAACCTGGAGGACACCCTGAAGGTAAAGGTTATTGACCGGGTGGCACTTATACTGGATATCTTTGCCCGGCATGCTCAAACGCATGAAGGTAAATTGCAGGTCGAGCTAGCACAGCACCAGTATTTGTTAC
>DUFE01000041.1 GCA_011170385.1 Dehalococcoidia bacterium
CGATATTGGTAGTACCGAAGGTAGCCAAGGTCTGCTTGGGCAGCCTCAATATCTCAGTGTGTCTTACGGCATCCTCTATTCTATCGTCGCTTATTCCCATAGTATTACCCTCAAAGGATATATAGGGTCTATTTTATAGCCTTTATATCCTTTTTATATTCTTCCAGCAGATTGATATACTGCATATCAATTTGTGCCGTTGTTTGCCGCCACTCCTCCTGGAACTGGGGTAGATTCTCCGGATCTATATCCAGGCCGGCAGTTGGACCGTATTGCTGCTCTAACACCTGTTTCAGCTTGGCTTTGTATTTGGTTTTTATCGTTTCGTAAGACTGCTCTCTCTGTTGTTTACCCTGCCCTATATAATGGTCGAATACGGTATTCATTCTTTCAAAAACCTTCTCTATCGCAATCTGGTCGTTCTTTAAAATCTTTAAGCCGTCCATAGCCCTTTGGCTTCTATTCTGCGATTGCTCGTTCTGCGGCAGACCAATACCAGCTAACAGGACAGACTCTGCTCCCTCTATTATATGTTTTATGGCTTCTTTATCATATTTCTTGAGTTCCGTGTATAAATCATAGCTTTTATTATTAAGATATCTGTTCGCCAGCGATTCCCCCTCGGGTATATATTTCCACCGCATCCGCTCCTCCTCGGTTATATCTCCGAGCTTTTCTATCTTCTCCCTGGCTATTTCACCAGCGCTTCTGATTTCATCAGACATATTTACTTTCCGTTCCTGTATACTTCTTTTCAGTTTTATTATACTAGATTGCCGTTCAAGCTTAAAGCCGATACATATTTCGTTTTATGTCTGTACCGTTTGATGATATAATCTATGCTAATATCGGGGGAGTAAATGTATTTTAAAAGAGCTATCGATGCCCTAGGCTACACGCCACTGGTGGAGCTGGGGTGCCTTTGCCCCAATCCTAAGGTGCACATTCTAGCCAAGCTAGAGGGGCAGAACCTGGGCGGCAGCGCCAGCACCAAAGACAGAATTGCCAAGTATATGGTGGAGAAAGCTGAGCAAAGCGGCGAGCTCACTCACGATAAGACTATAATCGAAGCCACCAGCGGTAATACCGGCATCTCCCTGGCATGGCTCGGGCGTAGCAAAGGCTACAAGGTAACTATAGTTATGCCCGAAACAATGAGCCTTGAGAGGCAGAAGCTTATAAAGATGTTCGGTGCCGAGCTAATCCTTACAAAGGGGCAATTAGGTATGAGTGCCGCCATTGAAACCGCCCTCGAACTAGCGGCTAAAGACGATAAGTACTTCCTGCCGGACCAGTTTTCCAATCCGGCCAACCCGCTGGCTCACTACGAGACAACCGCCGCCGAGATACTCGAGGACTTCCCCTATGACAGAATCGATGTTCTTATTGCGGGCATCGGTACCGGCGGTACGCTGATTGGAACCGCGCGCCGCTTGAGGGAGGTATATTCAGATATAAAGGTTATCGGTGTTGAGCCGCCACCCGGCGATAGCATACAGGGTTTAAAATGCATAGACAGCGGCAAGGCGTCGCCTATCTTAGACCTGAAGCTTATCACCGAGAGAGTCAATATAACCAGCCGTCAGGCAGCGGAAACCACTAGACAACTGCTGGAAAAAGAAGGTATTTTCGCCGGTCTATCTTCAGGGGCTGTAATCTGCCAGGCAATAAGCATTGCCGCTGAAATGGAAGAGGGTAACATAGTGGCTATCCTTGCCGATGGCGGCTGGAAATATTTGAGCCTGGACCTGTGGAGCAAAGAAAAATAGCTAGTTTCTTCCGCTTCTTATTTATTAATATATATCAACGAGTTCGGCATCTTCAGCTTCGGCAGGTAATACTATAGTTACCGGCTGGTTATAATCGTATGCCAGTATATCTATGGTTATATCTGCCGTCATCGAGCCCTCTTCCTCTGTATAGCCCATTTCTTCTGCTGTAGCCTCCATCAATATACCCATCTCTGCCCTTGCTATGTAATATGTGTCCTTTGCTACCCATTGCCTCATGTGAAAATCCTTGAATATATCCTGGTATAGCTCTATGTCTATTTCCGGCAGCATCTCCTCCCCGGTCAGGCTCGATTGCTGCATAACCAGCTGCCATAGCTGTTCTATATCCGGGTTGAGTTTAAGGATATAGCATTCCACGCCTTCTATCATTTCGCTGCCTGTAATCTCCACATACACCACCTCAAGCATATCCACCTGCGTGTCCATCTGGTTAACTTCTTCCCAGTATCCTTCTGGCATTTCCGATTTCGTCCACATATAGCCTGATTCTTCATCTCCATTCATGTTGTACATCATATCGTTGATAAGATATGATTCTCCTGTAATATTAAAAGACATCCCGAGCATAGACATCTCCATTATCATATCCATCATCATTTTCTGGTTTTCGATATCAAAGGTTCCATTGATAGCGGCTGTCATTGTTAGATTATACTCCCCACTTTCGTCTACCACCGCTATATCCATAACCATATCCATATCAGCCCGGTATGAAACGACATCCCTCATTACCTGAACGGACTTATCGATTATCTCCTCCGCCGATAATGAACCGTTGTCATCATCACCATAGCAAGCGGTAAAGGAAATAACCATAGCCAGCGCCATAATAAAAACCGCTATTTTCTTAAACATCTTCAACCTCCTCCCTTTTTATTTCCTCTGCTTTATCAGCCAGTACTCCAGGCTGTCTGCCAGCGCCAGCCAGCTGGCTTCTATTATATTTGTCGAGCTACCGACTGTCCGCCACTGTTCTGTGCCATCGCTCGACTCTATCAGCACCCGAACCCGTGATTCGGTGCCGGTACTTTCTTCCAGTATTCTTACTTTATAATCAACCAGTTTGATTATAGACAGGCTAGGGTAAAAACGCAAAAGTGCTTTGCGCATCGCCCTGTCCAGTGCGTTAACCGGGCCGTTACCCTCCGCTGCTGTGTGCATTATTTCGCCGCCAACCCGAATCTTAACCACGGCTTCGGATAGCGTCTCTTCTTCATTGCCTTTAACGGGTAATCGTCGTCTTTTTTCATTGACCACCATAAAGTCAACTATCTCGAAGGGTGGTTTGTAATTCGGCACTGAGCGATGCACCAGTAAGTCGAACGATGCCTCGGCATTTTCGTACTGGAAGCCGCGGCTCTCCATCAGTTTGACTTTCTCCAACAGCTCCTGCGCCTCCTTGCTTTTCGACGGCAGGTTAACGCCTATCTCCTTTGCTCTATGGACGACATTAGCCCTACCCGAAAGCTCGGATACCAGCATCCTAGCTTCGTTACCCACCAGCGTGGGGTCTATATGCTGATAGCTCCCCGACCACTTGCTTAAGCCGGATACATGCAGCCCGGCTTTGTGACTGAAAGCACTGGCGCCGACATAGGGCAGAAAGGCATCGGGGACGAGGTTAGCCACCTCGCTGACATAGCTTGCCGTCTCAGTCAGCTTTGCTAGCTGCTCTTCGGATATGCAGTTTATAGCCATCTTCAGCTTGAGCACCGGTATAATGGAGCACAGGTTAGCATTGCCACAGCGCTCGCCGTAGCCGTTTATGGTTCCCTGCACCTGACCTGCACCGGCTTTAACCGCTGCTATAGTGTTGGCTACCGCCAGTTCACTGTCATTATGTGCATGTATACCGATAGTAACATCCGTTATCTTTCTGACAGCCTCGATGGCTACCGTTATTTCGTCCGGAAGAGCACCTCCATTGGTATCGCACAGCACCAGGCACTCGGCGCCGGCTTCATCGGCTGCCTTTAAAACCTGTAAAGAATACGCCGCATTTGATTTATAGCCGTCGAAAAAGTGCTCGGCGTCAAGGAATACGGTAATACCCTTCGACTTCAAGTATCCAATTGAACTGGATACCATCGCCAGGTTCTCTTCAAGTGTCGTTTCCAGAACCTGCGTCACCTGCAAATCAGAGCTTTTACCGACAAGGGTAACCACCCCCGCACCGGACTCCGCCAGCGACTTGAGGTTAGCATCCGCCTCCGCCCTGGCATGGGGGCGACGCGTACTTCCGAAGGCAACCAGTCTTGCGTTGTTAAACTTGAGGCTTTTGGCTTTATTGAAGAACTCGTCGTCCTTGGGGCTGGAGCCGGGCCAGCCACCCTCGATGAAGTGTATGCCAAGCCCATCGAGGCGTTGCGCTATATTCAGTTTGTCCACCACCGAAAACGAGATGCCTTCTCTCTGGGCACCGTCTCGTAATGTGGTGTCGTATAGCTGTATCTCCGTCAATTGTTAGCTCCCTATCTTTTCGGCGATAAGATCACCCATTTTTCTGGTGCCGACCTTTATATTGCCTTCTCCCATTATATCATAGGTACGATATCCTTCCTCCAGCACCTTTGAAACAGCATCCTCCACCTTCTTTGCTTCTTCTGTCAACCCCAGCGAGTAGCGCAGCATCATCGCCATACTTATTATCGTAGCGATCGGGTTGGCTAAATCCTGCCCGGCGCGCCGCGGGGCGCTGCCGTGGCTTGGTTCGTACATACCGAGGGTACGGCTGCCATCTTTCGGTACGCCAGCCAGACTGGCAGATGCCAGCATCCCCAGCGAACCACCCAGCATCGATGCCTCGTCGGTAAGTATATCGCCGAAAGTGTTTTCGGTAACCAGTGTGTCCAGATACCTGGGGTTCTGGATTATCCTCATAGCACAGGCGTCAACCAGCATATGCTCCAGCTCTATATCTGGATAGTCCTTGGCGACCTCTATTGTTACCTGCCGCCAGAGCCTCGACGACTGCAACACGTTTGCTTTATCCACCGATATCAGCTTCTTCCTGCGCATGCGCGCTATTTCGAAGCCCACCCTTACGATGCGTTCTATCTCCTGCTCCGAATAAGCCATAGAGTCTACGGCTCGCCTTCCACGCGATGTCTTCCACTGCCGCTTGGGCTTGCCGAAGTACAGCCCTCCGGTGAGCTCTCTAACGAAAATAAAATCCGCACCTTTGATTACATCCGGCTTGAAGTTGGTATTATCTATAAGCGAAGGATAAACGGTTACCGGGCGCAGATTTGCGAACAGCCCCAGCTCTTTCCGCAGTGCCAGTAAGCCATCCTCCGGGTGAACCGGTGCCTTGGGGTCATCGTACTTGGGATCACCGACTGCGCCCAGTAGCACGTCATCGTTTCTTTTGCACATCTTCAGGGTATCTGCAGAAAGCGCGGTGCCCTCTTCTTCGATAGCTATACCGCCGACTAGTCCATAGTTAAGGCTGAAGCCGTGTCCGTATTTTTCTCCTATCGCCCCGAGTATTTTTACCGTTTCTTCTATGATTTCGGGGCCGATGCCGTCACCGGGTAAAACTGCCAGCTTAAACTCCACTTCATGCCCCCTTCGCTTCCAGTCTCTTTTTAGTGTATTCGATAAGTCCTCCCGCATCGATCAACTCTGCCATAAAATCCGGGTATGGTTTGGCATCGAACTCACCGCCGCGGGTTTTGTTTTTTATCTTACCATTAGTTATGTCAACCTCTACAGTGTCCCCGTCCTCGGTATTGTCCACCGCTTCCCGGCACTCGAGCAGCGGTAGGCCGATATTGATAGCGTTGCGGAAGAATATACGGGCGAAGCTTATAGCGATGACGCAGGAGGCCCCCGCCGCCTTAATTGCCAGCGGGGCGTGCTCGCGCGACGAGCCGCAGCCGAAGTTGGTGGTCGCCATGATTACGTCGCCCGGTTGCACCCGCTTTACGAACCCGGTGTCTATGTCTTCCATGCAGTGCTTCGCCAGCTCCGCCGGTTCGGAAACATTGAGATACCGCGCCGGTATTATGGCATCGGTATCCACATTGGCGCCGTATTTGAAGACTTTACCTTTGAGCATTATACTCTTCCTTCTCTGCTATTTTCTTAACTATTTCTAACTGTATATTAAATGTATCTGATTTAATAACTTCATTTATAAAAGACACAGACCAGACTTTTGAAAGACCTGAATTTTCTTCAAATATAACTCGTGGTAATCCTGTCTGGTCACTTCTAGCCACCTCAGTATATGGTATATATTCACCAATAATTCCTATAAATTTACCCCCTATTTCATCTTTGCCGATTGCATACCCTTTTTCAGTGAAAGTTATAGGAGAAGGTTTAACAAAAACAGGACTTCCACTATTTCCTGGAAAAGCAGGTGCATCAATATAATATGTTCCATCTTCATTTATAATGCTTATTGTCCCACTTCTAAATATTGGGCATATCTTTTCGTGAGATTCAATTCCAGGTTGATATGAGAGGAAAAAAACATCATAGAGTTCAAACAATTTATCTATAGGTAGAAATATCTCATCAGGTATAACTTTGAAGTCTGCCTTTTGGGGATCTAGAGCAAAAGGAATTATTGCAATATCAACTTCTTTATTTTTATGAAATACCCAGTTTATACCAAATTTCTTCTTTAAATCACGCACAGGAGTCACATACAGTCCCCTCTCTTTAGAACTACAAAATACCTTCATTTCCTTGTCATTTATTCTACCTGTTCTTCTATTTATAACAACATGCTTAGCAGTAACTAGATGAAATATACCTTCAATCCTAACAAAGAATCCGGTAGCAAAGAGGTTTGTTTTCCATCTTTTCATTTCGCCGAGAAACGCCAACGTTTTTTTCACATCACTTACTATGTTTTTCATGTTCTTATGAATAAATCTTTCTCAAAATCCTTTATTTTGGGCGGTTTTTTGCCCTTGCCCGGTATAATCTGGTGCCCTTCTGCGGCTAAGCGCTTCGCCTGTTCCTCCACGCCGCCGGGGTATTTAGCGTTAAGCTCACCGCCGGACTTGAGCGTCCGCCAGTAAGGCGTGATGTCCTTCATGCCTTTGGCGGCTTCCTCTTCGGCAGCATGAGCCGCCACCCAGGCGAAGATACCGCTGGTTATGGGGCAGGCGAAGTTAACGCCGTGCTTTTCCGCCAGCATGGAACGAATCTGGTTGATGGTGGTCAGCTTGCCTTCGGGGACGCTTTTCATTATCTCGTCCACTTCCATCGGCGCCGGTATAACAAACCTGCCCGTTCCCCACCGCTGGCTCATCGTCGGCGTTACTTCCTGTATCCGGGGCAGGTCTTTGCTATTGGCTAGCTTTTCCCGCCATGTTTTCTTGGCTTTCATCTCAACCCTTCCTGTAGACTGCCTCGTAATCCTTCACAACGAATGATCTTTCCAGTGATGAATGAAGCATTTCAAAACCGTTTTCCTCCAGAAACGAGTCCACCTCGTCTACATCGACTGTCGCCAGCCCGAAGCTGTAAGCCGAAGAGTTATCCATTTTTGTTATCCCTTCCGGGTAGATAATATCCCCACAGACGAAGTAACCGCCATGCCTCAGGACACGAATTATTTCTTTCAGTGCTTGCTGCCAGTCTTCTATATGGTGTAGCACGCCGAAGGATAGGACTACATCAAAGCTACCGTTTTCAAACGGTAGGTTTATGCTATCTGCTTCCAGATATTTCAGGTTCGGTATGTCGCCGTCCTTATCACGGGCGATTTCGACCTGCTCCGGATCAATGTCTATGCCAGTAACACTACCCCGGTAGGTACGGGTTATATACTTCGCCACCTCCCCGTTGCCGCAGCCTATCTCCAGGAAGTCCGTCTCGTCGTCCGTCTCTATATAACCGAGCAGCTTCTTAGCCAGCTTCAAAACCCTGTTGCGACTCCAGCGGCTGTTGACCAGCAGTTTTTCCAGCTTCAGCATCTTCATGGCTTATACCCTATACGATAACCTCGCCCGGATCCACTACCCTGCCAGCCACAGCGCTGGCGGCGGCTACCGCCGGGTTTGACAGACATACTTCGGACTCGGTGCTACCCATCCGCCCGACGAAATTGCGGTTGGTGGTAGATATACACCTCTCGCCCGCAGCCAGTATGCCCATATGCCCACCGAGGCAAGGCCCACAGGTGGGCGTGCTGACCACCGCCCCCGC
>DUFE01000042.1 GCA_011170385.1 Dehalococcoidia bacterium
GCTCCAGGCTCGCCATTCCGTATTCGTCGGTGGTTACATCGGTACGGAGTATCTTTATGCCCTTGGCATCCAGAATCTCCACCGTTACCTGCTCCTGCACCGGGCGCAGCTCATTGTTCACAGTATACAGGCTGATACCAATGGTCTGCCCCGGCTTGTAAATGGGCTTGTCCGTTTCGATAAAGGTGAGGAAGCTCTTTTCAACCTTTACCGTCGCTCTGCCTTCAAAGCCAGTGCCCTTAAAGACAATTTCATAATCGCCATCCCCTATATTCGGTATATTAAGGCTTATTGTCCCCCTGCCGTCGATGCTCTTCTCTACGTTTAGTATTTCCTCTCCATCTGACAGCAGACTGATTTCGACATCGCCTGAAACAAGCCTATCGCCCTCGAACAGCGCCAGCGATACCTCCTCTGTTTGTCCGCTATGCAGCACCCCCGGTATCACCGCCATATAGCTTTCAGCGGTAAATACAGGGGTGCAAGCTGGCAGCATTGTTACCAGCAGCGCCATAATGAGAAAAAGGGCTAGAATATTGAACCTTTTTAGAACCATGACCCACCCCCCTGTTATAGCCATTCTTATTTTGTTTACACCAGATATAACGATAGCGGGGCTAAAAGGTTAGTCTGTTATCCTAAGCGTGTTGGATTAACAACTACCATTGGTATATCATTAATACAATGCATAAACGTGAATTGATTGCTCCCTGCGGTATGAACTGCAACGTTTGCAGCGCCTACCTCGCCTGCCTGAACGACGTAAGGAGTAAGGGTATCCGCGTGCCATACTGTACCGGATGCCGCCCCCGGGATAAAAAGTGCGCCTTCTTAAAGAAAAGGTGCGCCCTGCTCATTGAAGGCAAGGTGGAATATTGCCACCAGTGCCCGAACTTCCCCTGCCGCAACCTGAAACACCTTGATGAACGCTACCGGAAGCTCTACCGGATGAGCATGATAGACAACCTGAAATGCATCAGGCAGAATGGCATCGGCAGGCTGCTGGTAAGGGAAGAGGAAAAGTGGCGTTGCCCGGAGTGCGGTGAAGCCGTCTGCTGCCACAATGGAATCTGCTACAACTGCAGCCTGGAGAAGATAAAGAGCAGGAAGAAGCTTTATCGATGGGAAGACGAGTAGTGGTCACTGTTTAAATTGTCGGTTATTGCAATGTATAGGGCAGCGTCTCAATCCATACCCAACCACTCCCTGCTTAACCACCTCTCCCAGTGAGCTTCCGACGTTTTCTCGCCCATAGAATATACAGGGCGCCGGAGGCTGCAAGTGGCAGAGAGATAAAAACAACAGTATAACCCAGCCCCCGGCCGGCTATTTGCCCCGGATAGCCAACACTAAAATATATATCCAGTATTAGTGAGGTAATACCCAGCACGACCAGCAATGAGCCGCCGACCAGCGGCAGCCTCTTTAATATCAACAAGGCAACAAGCAATATAGGAATCATTGCGATCATCAAGGGATATCGCTTAATCCAATCCTCCTGGAAGATAAAAACGAAGACCAGTAACGAAACACCTCCCAGAACACCCAGATAAAGACCGACTCTGGGAAGATAACTACTATGTTTTTTATCTATAACCAAAATAACCCCTAGATTCATTTACCCTTCGGAAGGTTTTGATATAGCCCCAGAAATCCCTTGCAGTATCTTCTTCGACATAGCGACAACCCAATTCCAGTTCATAATTATATGTACAATTATTATACCCATTATTGCCACAGCCACCCAGGCATGGAGGTCCACCCAAATGTTCCTCTGCAGCCCCCAGAATGTGCGGCCTACACCACTGATCATACGATAAAAGTCAGCTGCGCCACGGGGTATAAACAGCCAGATTACGAAGCCAGAGAAAGACTCAAACAGGAAGAGAATAAAAAGGACTACAGCCGCAACATATAGCTCGGTTACCCTCCTTACCCGCTTGCCGATATAGCTTTTAACCCGCTTCGTCGTTGCTACAATCCAGCCCCAGTGAAGGATAATGTGTAGCAGGATTACCACAAGCAGCGCTACCGAAGCCCAGCTGTGAATCTCTATCCAGACATATCTGGGCCAGCCTAATACAGTTACATAGTTTCCCGCCAAACCCTGCCCAATTTGTGACGGGCAAAATTGACTACCATGCTGGCCCATACCCCGGGGTAGAATAAACCAAACTATATAGCTGGAAATCAAGATAATAGAAACTGATAAAAATAGTATTGTATCAAGTATGTAATTGATATAATTCTTGATACGCCTTCTCACAGCCTCTCACCCACATCAACAAATACGTTCCCAAGTTTTAAGAAACAGACCTGCCTCTGGTACAGTCTTTTAGACAGCCCCCCTCCCCATAGCCGCATCGCACTTTGGGCAGCTAATCATACGGCAGGGAACTCCCCTCGGGTGGGGTATCCTTGTGTCGCAATCAGGGCAGACACACTCACCGATATATTCCGTATCTACTCGGGCAGATGTCTGGGTGGTGGCGCCATTTTTGCCTGAAGCACGGCAGCTGGAATCTGTTCCGCACCCGGTGAGAGCCAGCCCTCCGATACCCAGTGACACCGCTCCGCCTATAATATATGCAGAGCCACCCTTTAGGAAACCCCTCCTGGAAACCTTTCTCGCCTCTTTCCTTTCTTTTTTAGACATAGTCATGCCTCCATTGACTGGTAATTAGCTTTCGATTACTACTTCGTGTTCATTCCGACGGCAGCCACCCGATAATTCACAGGTACCCCGCCGGCAATTGCAATTACATTTCAAAAGCCCCGATTCCATTTCTAGATTACAGAACCGGGTGCCAGCCCCGATACACACCATTGCACCACAGCCAATTTGCCCGCTGCACCCACCGGCAGAACAGCCGGGGCACCCCGATTCCCATCCGCATCGTTGGTTCGTGTTATCCATCGTCTTCCACGACTTAATATTAATCCTGTTCTATTTCAATCGCCACGCTTAGCATTCAATATCTCTGCCAGTGTCAGATTCCGCATCGATTCCCGTAAATTCTCCTGCAGCTGACGCAACCGGGTTGAAACGGGGCAGGACGGACGCACCGGGCAGGCTTTATCGTCCAGGAGACAGGGTCTGATTATCAGCGGCCCCTGAACTGTTTCCATAACATCAAGCAACGTAATCTGCTGTGCCTCCTTTAACAGGCTGAAGCCCCCTTTTGCCCCCTTGAGGCTTTTCACTATCTTCGCTCTGCATAGCTTCTGCAGTATCTTATAGGCAAAGTCCAGGGGAATTTTCTGTTTTTTAGACAGGGTGGCTGCTGATACCATACCATCGCCGCCATTCATCGCCAGATAGACAAGCATACGCATCGCATAATCCGTATCCGATTTAACCAGACGTACTGCTTTATCCATATTATGGAGTATTTTAGTCCAATTATTACAATCTGTCAAGTCTCTAAGGAAGTTACGGGATTATAAATATTGATATTAGATATTCAGAAGTTTTTCGATAACTTTGGAAGTTCGCGGGCTAAGCGAGCCTGTAAGCCGAGTTCTGTACCCCTATCCGGGGCGGCAACCATCTATCTAGCCCTGCCGTTACCGGCAGGATCGAGCGACCAACCCGGGGACAGTCCGGGCGTCCTTTTGTCCCTCTATTCGGTCTTGCTCCGGGTGGGGTTTACCCAGCCGACCAGTCACCCGGCCGCTGGTGAGCTCTTACCTCACCATTTCAACCTTACCCCGTATAACACAGGGCGGTATGTTTCTGTGGCACTTTCCATAGGGTTACCACTTCTGGGAGTTACCCAGCACCCTGCCCGGTGGAGCTCGGACTTTCCTCCCGCCGCAGCGGGCGGTTGCCCGGTTCACTTAGCCCAACTATACTCTATTATAGAAAAGCGCGTTAGTCAAACGGCTATACTCTTATTATTTTAGCAGCCCCATCCCCCATGGCTTTTTCTTCCCACTCAGCCCACCACCGGCAGGTCTTCATTATGATATTTCCAACCAAGCCTGCCTTCGGTAAGGTATTTAAAAGCAGTAAAACCCGCCGTTTTAATAAAGAGCAATTAAAGAGGGGGCGGTATTGGCAATATTTAATATAAATCTAAAGCGCGGAGTTTGCCAGCGCATCGGCTTCACGGTTCAGGCTGCGGGGGATATGTCTAATATTAAAGCTCTCAAGGGAGTCCAGCAGCTTGTTCACCTTACCGAATAACGGCTTGAGAGCCTCGTTCTTTACCCGGTAGCGTCCGGTAATCTGCCTGACCACCAGCTCCGAGTCCAGGTTAAGCTCTACATGACGTGCCCCCAGAATAGCCGCCTTCTCCAAGGCGGCTATAACTGCCCGGTACTCCGCCTGGTTGCTGGTCGCCCGCCCGATTCTGCATGAAACCGTTGCCAATAAGTGCCCCTGCTCGTCCTTAATGGTGGCGCCTATTGCCGCCGGTCCAGGATTGTTGCGCGATGCGCCGTCCGCATGTATCACTACCTTCTTAATAATCGTATTCTCCCGTCATCTTAATCAAGAAATAGTATCCGCCGGCAGCTGCTGCACTCTATGAGCTTATCTCCCCGGGCGCGCTGCAGCTCTGCTGTGGAAAGCGATATTCGGCAGCTACGGCATGTGCCTTGCTCTACTTTAGCCACCGCCCATACCTTCTGCTTTTTAAGCCGGTTGTAATAATCGAGCGTCCTGGTGTCTATGCTCGAAAGCGCCATCTGCCGCTTCTCTTTCAACGCTGATACGGACTCTTTTAGCCTTCCAATCTCCGCTGACAACTCTTCCTGCCGACTGCACCACTCTCTTTCCACTACTCCCAGTTCATCCTCCAGCGCCGCCAGGTCGGCGGTAACAGCTTCCACCTGCTCCATTATCTGCAGCGTTTCCTCCTCCAATCGATCACGCTGTGACTCAAGCACCTTCTCCTCCTGCTGAAGGCTTGAAAGCTCCTTGGGGTTGGTCACCTGACCGCCGTAGAGCTTATTCTTAACAGCCACCGCCTTTGCTTCAATGTCTTCTATTTGCCATTCTGCCGAGTGCTGCTTCTGCTCTAGCCCTTCCAGTTGTTGCCGGGCGGTTTTCATCCTTAACTTAAGCCTGTTTACTGCCTCGCTGTCCCCCAGCCGACCGAGGCAATCGGATAGAGTCTTCTCCTGGGACTCTATCGCCTGCTCGATTTCCTGTAGCTGGTAAAGCTTCTGGGCAGTGCTCATCTTACAACCCACTATTTTATAGCGTGCATGAAATATTATCAATTCAGGTATGACAAAATAGAGTGGTATATAGAACATTTGTGCTAATATAATTCTATATCTGGCCAGGGGCTTACCCTTGGCAAAGGAGATAACTTATGCCGGAAAGCACGGGAAAAAGAAAAAGAGGCGTCCCCAGGGGAAACCAGAACGCCAGAAAGCACGGCTACTACTCCAGGGTCCTAGACGAGGCGGAACAGCTCGACTTTGAGCTGGCGACCCGCGTCGAGGGATTGGATGACGAAATCGCCCTGCTACGAACAAAGATAATTTCCGTCCTCCGGCACAGCCCGGAAAGAATGGACCTGATCATGCAGGCGACCAACACCCTGGCACGGCTGGTCAGAACAAGATACAACATCAGCAAGGAGGACAAGAAGAGCCTGAAGGAGGCGGTCGGCAATGTCCTCCGGGATATCGCCCTGCCGCTGGGTATCAGCATCGGAAGCTTCATTGATAAATAAGCTCCGCCCCTACCAGAGCGAGGTAGCACTGGCTATATTGGACAGCATCTTCGGTAGGAAAGGAATTACCTTTTCAGTCGAAATCGCCCGCCAAGGAGGCAAGAATGAGCTGTCTTGTCAACTCGAACTGCTTCTTCTGACCCTGTTTATGACGGCTTCGCCGAAAAACCTCATCAAGTGCGCCCCCACCTTCAAGCCGCAGACGGTTATCTCCATAACGCGGCTCAAGGACAGGCTGAATGATGCCGGCTTTGCCGGCGTCTGGACATCTGAGCTGGGCTATACCGTCAGGCTGGGCAATGCCAGAAGCCGTATTCCTCTCTGCCGACGAATCTGCCAGCGTCGTCGGCAACACGGCTCATATACTGCTGGAAATAGACGAGTCGCAGGATGTGAGCAAGGAGAAATATACCAAGGAGTTCAAACCGATGGGGGCGACCACCAATGTTACTACCGTCCACTACGGCACCACCTGGGATGACCTGACGCTGTTGGAGGAGATAAAACTGGCTAACCTGGAGCTGGAGAGAAAGGATAGCATCAGGCGCCATTTCCGTTATGACTGGCAGGAGGTGGCAAAGTCCAACCCTGATTATCTTGCCTACGTAGAGGCTGAGCGGGAGCGGCTGGGCGAAAACCACCCCCTGTTCCTTACCCAGTACCGCCTGCTACCCATCCACGGTGGCGGCGGCTTCCTGAGCCGGCAGCAGATGGCACAGCTACAGGGGAACTACCGGAGAAAGCACCAGCCGGAAACGGGTAAAACCTACATCGCCGGCATAGACCTAGCCGGGGAAGCGGAGGAGGTGGAAGGAGCCGCCTTGAGAGCATTAAAGCCACAAAAAGATTCCACCGTGGTAACCATCGGCGAGCTGGATTTTTCGATATGCGACGAAGTGCAGCAACAACCCAGGATAAATATCGTCGAGCACTACTGGTGGACAGGTAAAAAACATGCCAATCTCTACCGGCAGCTTATCAACATCCTAGGCGATATCTGGCAATGCCGCCGCACAGTGGTTGATGCCACCGGAGTCGGTCAGCCGGTGTGCTCTTTCCTCAAGAAGGCACTGGGCTCCAGGGTTTCCCCGTTCACCTTCACTGCTGCCTCCAAGTCAGCGCTGGGCTTCAAGCTGCTGGCGGCTGTCAACTCCGGACGGCTAAAGATGTATGCCGGTGATGGCTCGTCAGAGTTTCGGGAGTTCCAGCTGCAGATTGAGAGAGCCAGAAGCCAATACCGTTCTAACCAGACGATGAACTTCTATGTCGGACCATCGCAGGGGCACGACGACTTCTTGATGAGCCTGGCGTTGCTGGTGGAGGCATCGCAGAGGTTACCCCGGCGTAAAGCCAGGGGTAAAGCATGAAAAATCCCCCCTCCCAGACGGGAGGGGGGACATTATCTCTCAAGTTATTAGCTATATTAGTAAGAGCTGAAGGCGATCCTCCTGCCGAGCCAGAAGAAGAACACACCAAGCACCAACGCTCCCAACCCTATCCAGAGCCACATCAGCCAACCGGGCCAGATGGTGCCGATGTAGAAGGTAGCGCTGGGCCCCCAGTCGCTGCTGTTACTGGCGGCATCTGTGCAGCTTACTCTCCAGTAGTAAGGATTGTCCTTGCTGACTGGCTCCAGTTCTTCTGCCTCGGTAAGGGTATATATAGACTCGGTAAGCCCCGTTTTGTTGACCACCAGGCTGCTGTAGTTTGCGTCGGAGGCAATCTGGAGGTTATAGGTTACCGGCGCGCTGGCGTCGGTAACATCAGCCCAATCGAAGGTAATCGGTTGCTTGGGCCTTTCCGAACCGATGGGGTTCTGCTGCGGTATCCCCGGCGGTGTAGTCTCCATTGTGAAGGTGAACTGTTTGGTGACAGTGCCATCGCTAACGGTTACGGTACGGTTGCCGCCGTCACTAACCGGAACATCAAAGCTGCCACTGAAGCTGCCATCGGCAAGTGTCGTTATTGGAATCGTTGGGGTAATTAAAGTGCCATCATAGGTGATGCTTATAGCTTTAGTGGCGCCGAAGCCGGTGCCGTTCACCGAAACGGTGCTGCCCACGTTGCCGGTTGCCGGGCTAATGTTGGCATCGGCAAGAATGGCAAAAACCACGGTAGCGCTGTTGGTACCATCGCTGATGACCAAATTGTGACTACCATACTCGCTGGCAGGGATATCGAATGTAGTCGAAACCACCCCGTCGCTACCAGCGGTGGCACTAAACACCTCGGAATCTCCCGTAGTAGCATCGGCTTCTACATAATACGTTATAGTCACGGCGCTATTGGCTATAAAACCACTGCTGCTAATGGTAACCTCCGTTTCACCAACGCCGCTAGCTGGATTGATAGTAGCCGTAGCAATCACTACGGTGAACTCAGCTTCAGCCTCGTTTCCATCTTCATCTATAACCGTTACATCATAGCTGCCGGCAGAGACTGCCGGTACCAATATAGTCAGTTCAAAGCTGCCATTCGTCTCGGACCTGTCATCGCCGCTTTCGATATCGACATCGGTGCCATCAAATTCAATGGTTTCTATATCGCTGCGATAACCGAAGCCGGTGCCGGTTATGGTCACCTCTGTGCCGCCCGGACCCTCTTCAAGATCAAGGGCTATCTTCGGTTCTACGGTTATCACCGCCTCGGCTACACCGCCGCTATCATCATCAGCTTTTATGGTATGCTCGCCGGCGGTGCTCTCTGGAATATCGAATGAGAAGGTGAAGCTGCCGTCGGTAAGAGTATCAGCAGTGCCTACAGGTTCATCATCAAAGTATATGGTTACTTCATCGTCGGAGGTAAAGTCGGTGCCATCAACTGTTATGGTATCGCCGACATTACCGCTATCCTCATCGACTATGATTATTGAATCCATAACCACTGTAAAATGGGCTTCGGCGACGATCTCATCGTCATCTTCATCTTCCGCCCTGACGACATATATCCTTGCGTCCAGACCTTCGGGAATCTCCATGGTAACGGTAAAACTGCCTACGCTGTTCGTCCGTTTATAGACACCATCGACCACCCAGGTAATGTCGGTGGATGCAACGACATCGCCACCGAAAAAGAAGACCACTCCGTTCTTGTAATCGAATCCGGTACCGCCTATGGTCAACGTGCTACCCGATTTTCCCTCCGTAGGGCTGAGGACTATAGAAGCCAGCACGGTGAAGGTGAACTCGAACTCGGCGCGGGAATCCTCTCCGGCAACGGTGATGGTCTGATCGCCGTTTTCACTCTCCGGGATATCGAATATCACCTCGAAGTCGCCATCTTCATCGGCGAAAGGGTCGCCAACCTGCCCGGTGATATCCTTGCCGTCGAACTCCACCAGAAGGGCTTCATAGGGCGCGATGCCATAACCGGTTATGGTAACCGTGGTGCCCACGGGACCTTCGTCAAAATCTATTTCGGCGTCAGAATTACCGACTATTTCAAACTCAACGATATACTGAATATTTTTATTGGAGTCCGTTGCCCTGACGAAATAGAAGTAGTAGACACCGTCGTGTACATCTTCGTCAGAATCTCCATCGGTGAGTTCGTCTGGTATTTCCAGAGTCGTTATATTGAACTGATCGCCATCTATGCCCCCTAGAATCGTGAAGTTGTACATCTTCTCATATATCTGAACTTCGTCATCAATTTCATCGCCTTCCTCGGCACCCTGGCTGGAGAAATAGAGGTCAATCTCAACGCCGTTATCTCCAATCCCCGAAACTTCTATACTATCGCCCGTCTCCCCAACTGGCTCCCCATAATATGGATTCGTGCTGGGTGTTCCTTCGGTATTTATAACCTCGGCAGTATCGATTGTTGCCGCCAGTGCCAGCGATGCCGGCAGAACCATCACCAGTAATGCCAGGCTTAATACCACCCCCAGCGTTCGGAATAACATGTTTTTCTTCACTTTTTACCTCCCCTTCATTTATATTATTATACCAGTTTCAGATTAATTTTTTCCTGGGACCCCGCTTCGATATATAGGTACCGGCAAAGTTATCCAGGACGTCTCTGGCTATCAGCCAGGTGTTATGTATTTTTACCGCCGGTATATCCTTCTGGCGACACAAACGTTTGACCGTCTCCGGATGAATCTTGAGACGACGCCCGGCTTCTATCACATTATAGTAATCTTCTAAAGGAACCATTTAAAATTATTACTTTGTCGAAACAATAGTAACACTACAAATCAGTTTTGTCAAACGCAGGCTCCTTTTCATATAGGTATAACGTAAACAGAGCAAAATGGTTAGCCTTCCGAACGACAAAAAAGTGTTGACCATATCAGAACATATGTGCTACTATTGCACCACTCAGTGATTGCGGATTGAGTTTTTAGATTGAGCGTTAAGGGAAGCGATCTTGAGAAGCTTCAGCTCCGGGGACTATACGGCTACTGTCCAGCTCGCCGGCAGCTACAAGGTCTACCTGGAGGACGTCGCCGTCGCCCGCAACCTTCCGTCGGTGGAGATGATTACCGGCAGAAAGACGGCCGTTCTCTTCTTCGACGAGCACAACCTAAAGGAGGCGGTGGTGATAGCCGTCTATGGCTAGAAACCGCCTTTCCTTGACACAGCCATCCCTGCTGAATTAGAATAGCTAGGTTCATCATCTTATCCGGCTGTATATATTACAGCCCGTTCCGAAGGAGGTCGATGCTATTTGGCCCATGTAGTGGCTGACGAGAAAGAGAGCTTCGAAAGCTTATTAAAACGGTTCAGCCGAAAGGTGCAGCAGGATGGTATTATATCTGAGGTGCGCCGTCGCGGGCGCTACCAGAAACCCATCACCAGGCGCGCACGCAAGGCATCTGCCCGCAGGCGTCAGGCAGCCAAGGCAGCCAGGCTTAACCGGAAATAAGTCCACTAAGGCAGTAGTAAAGTGGAATCAGCGATCAAAGAGAAGCTTAACAATGACCTCAAGCAGGCTATAAAGGAGCGGGACAAGCCGAAGTGCTTGACCATCCGTCTTTTACTTGCCGCTATTCAAAACGCCGAAATTGCCAAGAGGGCTCCGCTGAGCGAAAACGACCTCCTTGGTATCATCACCAAGGAGGTAAGGCAGCATAAGGAAAGCATAGATGCCTTCAAACACGGGGGCAGGCAGGACCTGGTTGAAAAGGAAGAGGCAGAGCTAGCTATCATTCAAAAGTACCTGCCCGAGCAAATAAGCCGTAACGGCATTATAGCCGCCGCCCGCCAGGTTATCGACGAGGTCGGTGCCAGTGGACCGCAGGACAAGGGCAGGGTTATGTCCCAGCTAATGCCGAAGCTAAAGGGAAAAGCCGATGGACGGGAAATAAACGCAGTGGTCACCGAGCTGCTCGGCTAGAGGTATAAACCTATAACTACCTCGCCAAAAGAGGTTTCGAACCCACTTTTTATATCCAGACGATAGCTTTTTACGCCAGAGCTTTTTTTAATTCGCCGGCAAGGTGCTCCGGAGATACTCCCAGATCTATTACAGACCATGGTAATGATTTATTGACATCCCACTGCTTCAGTATATAGTAGTCCGCATCCAGCCTGCACTTCGCTACCGCCGCACGCCAGCCAGCAAGCGATACCTCCTTCATTTCTGCCAGCACTTCTGCCATATCAGTATTGCCCCTGGATAGAGCGCCCTGAACCTGGCTCCAGGCAAGGCTGTCACTCCTGATGGCTATTCCTTTAGGCGCCAGCGCCTTTTTGATAGCCGCCATCCGCCGCTTGAGTTCGACAAGCTCCGCCATCGGCAGCCACTGGAAGGGAGTGCCTGCCTTGGGCACGAAGGGGTTGATATTTATGCTTACGCGGCAGCCGTGCCGAATTTTGTCCATCTCCTTTTTGCACTCCAGCACCAGCGCCGTCATCTCTTCGATATCCTCGTCTGTCTCCGTGGGCAAGCCGACCATAAAGTATAGCTTGAGCTGCTTCATACCCCGCCCGGCGACAGCAACCGTTGCCTTTAGAATGTCGTCCTGCGAGATGTTTTTTCTGATGAGCCGCCGCAGTCTATGCGAGCCGGCTTCGGGTGCTAGCGTTACGGTACGAACGCCACCCTTTGCCAGTTCGTCGAGCACCGTATTGGAAAGGGGGCTTACCCTTAAAGAGCTCACCGACAGACCGGCGCCAAGCTTTCTCAAGCGGGGCAGCAGCTCTTCTATGCCCGGGTGAGCAGAGACGACCGGACCCACCAGCCCCAATCGTTTACGATACTTTAACCCCAGCCTAGCCCGCTCCACCAGGCAGTCAACGGAGTGATAGCGTATCGGGCAGAAGGCACTGCCAACAAGGCAAAAACGGCAGCCCCAGCTGCAACCCCGCTCCACCTCCATCAGGTACATATCACCCAGTTCGGTGTCACGGGTGAGCACAGCATAGCTGGCGATAAAGTCATCCAGGTTACGCAGCCACTGGCGGGCAACAGGATTGCCTTTGTGATAAAGCGGTACATATACTCCGGACAGGCTTGCCAGAGCCGTCAAATATTCGCTGCGGCTGCCGCAGGAGGCTGATAGAACCGGCAGCAACCCCGGCAGCACCATTTCCGCCTCGCCGATACACAGGCAATCAAAGAATGGAGCCAGCGGCATCGGGTTGGCGGTAATACAGGCACCACCGGCGATAACCAGTGGGTGACGCCAATCGCGGTCGGCGGCATACAGTGGGATGCCGCTCTCCCTCAAGATACCGATCACGTTAAAATAGTCCAGCTCATAGGACACGGAAAAAGCCAGTACGGCGAAATCCGATAGCCGACGCCGCGATTCCAGGCTCAATACAGGCTTGTCGCCGAAGAATACCCGCTCGCAGACAACATCATTATAAGCATTGAGCAGGCTGTAAATTGCGTGGATGCCCAGGTTGGACATACCGATATAGTACGAGTTGGGATAGATTATGGCGACTGGGAGCCTGCCTCCCCAATCCTTAACCACTGCGCCCTGCTCCCCGGTGTGCTTCAGTCCGTGACGGGAGCCACCCCGCCCCACCTTTCCGGCTCCGTTCCAGCCCATTCTTATTTCCAGCAGTTTCTTAAGAAACGACCGTCTATATTGATTACCCTATCGGCAACATTGCGGAGCTGCATTGAGGTCCATCCTTTACCGAACAACGCTACCTCGACATTCTTGCCATTGTCCTTCACCGCCTGCAGTGCCCCGACGAAGTCATTATCGCCGGCTACCAGAATGGCAACGTCGTAATTATCTTTATAGCTATGGGTTATCATATCGGTCGCCAGCTGTATATCGACGCCCTTTTCATAGGGCGGCGTGTTAGGCCAGTTGTTGTACACCAGTCTCCCCAGCCTCAACTCGGTATAAGGGATGGCAGCCAAGCTTTCGAAAAAGTTCTGCTGGCGGGCGTATCTCCCTGGCTCCTCTTTCTGCCCGACTACGGCATTGTAGTAATAGGTCCTCACCAGACGCCGCCGACCGACAAGCTTCTGGCAAAACCTGCCGATATCTATATTTCTCCTGTCGAAGTGAGCCCGCAGGGAGTGATAGACATTGCTGCCGTCGATAAATATCATTACCCTTTCGGATGTTCTTGTTGTCATATATCACCCCCTTCTCTGTTTTCAGCACTTGGTATAGCCGCAACCGGGGCAGATGAAGCACCCCTCCTGATACACCAGCAGGCTGCCGCAGTCCGGGCACTGCCCGGCTATATTCTTCACCAGACCATAGTCTTGAACCACCTTGGCACTATTCGTATCTCCCTTATTGCCGTTTATGTGCCTCTCCAGCACACTGGCAATGGCATCGGCGCAGGAGAGGATGGACTTGCCATTCTCCCAGGCGATTGACGGGCAGCGGATACCCTTAAGCTGTTTCACCACCGAGGAAGCATCCACCCCGGAGCGCAATGCCAGTGATATAAGGCGACAGGTGGCTTCCAGTTGAGCCGAGGCACAGCCACCAGACTTACCCAGGTGCGAAAAGACCTCGCATATACCCTGCTCGTCCGAATTGACGGTAACATACAGATTGCCGCAACCGGTGGTTACCTTCTCAGTAACACCGGAGGTCGTCTTCGACCTTCTTCGCGGGGCAAGCTCGACTTCCTTCGGTTTCTTCTCCTTGCCTCCTTCACCCGTAGTCAGTACCTGCCCCTCGCGGCTACCGTCACGGTATATGGTTATGCCTTTTAATCCTTCTTTGTAAGCCATGCGATAGACATTGGCGATGTCTTCTTTGGTGGCTTCCCTTGGAAAGTTGACCGTCTTGGATACGGCGTTATGGGTATGATTCTGGAAGGCAGCCTGCATCTGCACGTGCCAAGAGGCATCTATCTCATGGGAGGTAACGAAAACGCGCTTGCTTTCCTCCGGTATGTCATCCATATCACCCAGATGTGCGCCATCCGCCAGCTTCCGCATCAGTTCCTCGGAGTAGAAGCCACCCTGCCTGGCGGCTTCCTCAAAGTAGGGATTTACCTCCACCAACCGTGTGCCGTCTAAAATATTCCTGATATAGCTCAAAGCGAATAACGGCTCGATGCCGCTGGAGCAGCCGGCAATCAGACTCAAGGTGCCGGTGGGAGCAATTGTGGTGCAGGAAGCATTCCGCAGGGGTTCACCTCCTGCGGTATCGTATACGCTACCTTTGTAAGCCGGGAAGGCGCCACGTTCTTTAGCAAGCGCCGCCGAAGCTTGTTCCGCTTCGTCGTTTATGAACTGCATAATCTCC
>DUFE01000043.1 GCA_011170385.1 Dehalococcoidia bacterium
ACCGTGGTCGCCTATGATATACGGGACGTTGAGAACGAGAAAGCAACCTGCGATGATAGCCATGGAATATAGCGTTTTCCTGAATCCTTCCTCCCTGAATATAAGAATGAGATAGAAAGGGAGGAAAAACCAGGCAACCTGCTTGATGGCAATAGCCATACCCATAAACAGGGCTGGTAACCACAGCCTCTTTCTGGGAAGTATCCAGGCAAGAAGAAGGAAAGGAAAGCATAGAAAACCGGTCTCTCCAGCGACAAGAGAGTTCCAGAGCTCAAGGCTGACGATAAAGGCGGCGATAATAAATATACGTAGCCTAGAAGGGGTTTTCCATATCGTGTAAGCCAGCACCGGCAACACGATAATGAAATATATAAGCCTTAAATCACTGATGCCGAAGAGAGCAAATGGAGCCGAAACCAGAAAGCAGCCGGCAGGGTAACCCAGACTGGATTCCAGTTCAGGTGGTATATTTAGCGGGTTGTCTATAGCCTCCTGCGCTACAATCTGTATCTGCTTCGCATCTGGATATGGAAATATATTGGCGAACCTGCCCTCCCTCAATGGTGTCAGCTTGTCGAGAGGTACGTCGTATTCGGTAATAGCGCTGCCGATACTGGCTTCGGCATAGGGATTTTCGCCGTCGATAAAATTAAAAACTGCCTGGTGACACAGCGCGGTAGCATCATTGTAGGCAAAGGTATTATCGAAAGATTCAAAAATCTGGGGCGTATCCTCACCCAGTATGTTGATATTTACCGAGGTAAAGCCGATGGTTAAGATTATGGACAATTCCATGAGTCCTACCACGAGAAGAATGGTAAAAATGGTGGCTGAAGTCGGTTTAAGCCAGCGCATATGATTGTGCAGCAGGTAGTCCGTTTTCGGTATGGCGATCATAAAAAGGATAGCGAAGAATAGCAGCCAGACGAAGGTTCCTGAAATGAGCAGAGCCGGGCTGCCGACAACGAAACCAATGCCAGAGAGAGCCGAAGCGAGCAGTTTGACAGCGATGGCGATAAAAAAGAGCGATACTCTTGGTGTGAGGTGAGAGCGAGAATAGAAGCCCTTTACTCTACCGATAATATGTCTAACACGGCTTTCGTCGGCTTTTTCTTGTTCAGGCATATCTATTTCTACGTCCGTGACTAAGGTTATAGATACAATAAGCAGCCTGACACCCTTTGTCAAGGATGCATATTCTTAATACCTTTGACGGGTGTGGCGCTATGGGTTAAAATCAATCATTCTACCTGTGCAAAAGAGGCTAAAAGATGGTTGACCTGGATAACCCCGAAATATTTAAAAAACCCGGTGTGGAAGAGATACTGGGTCATTTAAAACATTTCCCGTTACAGTGCCGGAAAGCCTGGGAGCAGGCTATGAGACTTGAACTGCCACAGGACTATCGGGATATCGACAAGGTTATTGTACTGGGCATAGGCGGCTCTGCCATCGGTGGGGAGATAGCCAGCCGTCTGGTTACGGAGGAAAGCAAGACGCCCGTATGGGTGCACCGAGAATACGGTCTGCCCGTTATCCCTGATGAAAAGACGCTGGTTATAGCATCAAGCTACTCCGGTAACACCGAGGAAACGCTATGCGGATTCATACAGTCCATGGATACGCCGGCTAAAAAGCTGACCATTACTACAGGCGGCAAACTTAAACAGCTTGCGGAAGAGAAAGGCATACCTTCTTTCGTTATAGATTACAAGTCGCCTCCAAGGATGGCTTTTCCGCACAGTTTCGTTCCGCTGGTCGTTATATTCCAGAAGCTCGGATTGCTCGGGGACAAGGCGGCGGATAACAAAGAGATGCTAGGAATACTTGAAGGTTTGAGAGCGGAATATGCAGAGTCTTCACCACTTGCATCCAACAGGGCTAAACAACTGGCAGCCAGTCTATATGGGCGCGTCGCGGTAATCTACGGGGGCGGGATACTATCGGCGGTGGCAAGGCGCTGGAAGGCCCAGTTCAATGAAAACGGTAAGAGCTGGGCGTTCTTCGAGCTACTGCCCGAGCTAAATCACAATGCCAGCGTCGGTTACCGGTTTCCCCTGGAAATAAAAGACAGAATGTTCGTTATTCTACTATATTCTAATTTAATCAATACGCGAATAAGGCGGCACTATGAGGCATCGAACGCATTGCTGGTCCAAGAAGGAATTGAACACGAATCCATAGAAGCAAGGGGAGTGAGCGCTCTATCACATATAATAAGCCTTGTTTATCTGGGGGACTATCTCACCTGCTATCTGGCAGTGTTGAACGAAACCGACCCGGCAACGCTTGATGCCGTGGATTTCGTAAAGAGCTATCTCGCCCGATATATAGATTGAGGCGGATTGTAGGGCAAGCCATTATAAAGAGATGAAGGCTTTAATACTGTGCGGGGGCAAAGGAACAAGGCTGATGCCCCTGACCCGAACCACACCCAAGCATCTGCTGCCGGTAGCGAACAAGCCTACCCTCTTTTATTTACTGGAGCAGATAAAAGATGCCAATATTTCTGATATCGGTATAGTGGTGTGTCCGGAGACGGGGATAAAGATAAACGAAGCTGTCGGCGATGGCTCTATGTGGAGCGCAGCGATAACTTACATCAACCAGCCGCAACCACTTGGATTGGCTCATGCGGTAAAGGTATCGCAGGGCTTCCTGGGCGAAGAACCCTTTCTGATGCTTCTGGGCGATAACCTTATTGATTGCGACACTGACGAGCTAATTGAGCGTTTTGAAGCAGGAAGTTTTGATGCGCTCATCACCCTCAAAGAGGTAAAAGACCCGAGCCGTTTCGGGGTAGCGGAGGTTGACGATGATGGTAAAGTCATTCATCTGGACGAAAAGCCGAGAGAACCGAAAAGCAGGCTGGCGATAGTCGGCGGATATGTATTCTCTCCAAAGATACACCAGGCGATAATGGAGACAAACCCGTCTTCGCGGAGAGAGCTGGAGATAACCGACGCCATACAGAAGATGATTGAAATGGGTGGCAGGGTGACCAGCTATCATCTTAAAAGCTGGTGGTATGACATCGGCACCAGGGAAGGGCTACTGGAGGCGAACGGCGCTATTCTAAATGTTTATCTTAAGACAGATATAAAAGGCAGCCTGGATAAAAAGAGCAAGGCTATGGGCAGGGTAACAGTGAAGAAGGGGACGACGATATCCGGCAGCATTATAAGCGGGCCGGTGTCTATCGGCGAGGGTTGCCGTGTAAAGAATTCCCTTATCGGGCCGTTCGTCAGCGTCGGGAATGGGGTGGTGGTGGAGGATTCTTCGGTAGAGCATTCCATAATCCTGGATGGTTGCCATATATACGGAACAAAGGTAATCAGTAACAGCGTCATCGGCAGAAACACCAGGGTAAAGGCAAAAGGAAACGTTTCTGGTGTGATCGAGCTTCTGGCTGGAGATAGCGAAAATATCGTGCTGTGAGCTGAAACCTTACATAAGGATAAAAGGAACGGCAGCAGCTATCACGCCTATTGATACGACGGCGACGGTAAAAAGGTTATACCTCAAATTGTAGTTACCCAGCAACGCAGCATCGTAATAGCCGTCCACGCCCTGGTCTCGGTACATCTTCAGCAGACCGTTTATAAGAAGCTGTCTGCTCTGTTTCCCCCTCAACAGCCCTGATATAACCACGGAGTTAACAACTATCAGCAGGACGACGAATAAAACCATAACGATTGTTGTTGTGGCAGTCGGCTCATCGGTACTCGCCATTATGGAATTGGTAGCCAGAATCACCAGATTGAGGAGTATAGATGTAAGTATGAAGACTATATCGGTACGGGCGTTCTGCTGCAATTCGTTGATGATGTGCTCGTGGACTCTTTCTATCATAAGGCCTCCCTTCAGGAGTATGATTTATCTATACGATTTTTTTAACTCCTGAACTGTCTGGATTTTTTCAATACAAGTATTATAACACCTATCAGTGCGATATCCAGCCCGACCAGTATAAAGAAGTTGGTCGAAATGCCTGACCAGCCGCCCCCCTGAAGGCTTATTTCTACCACCGGCTGCAGGGCATAATAAGTGGGAAATATCTTGGCTATCCACTCCGGTATCTGGGGAAACATATAGATAAAGACTGGAGCAAAGAGGAATATACCGCCGGATTTCCATATGGTGAAAAGAGTGGTGATGTCTTTAATCAGGGCGCCGGCGATTAATCCCAGCTCGGCAGCCATAATGGCGCCGAATAACAGTACCATTACCAGCAACGGGGAGTTGGCGCCGAAGGCATTGTTCAAAACCAGAATGGCGATACCCATAAAGGTACTAAGAACGATGCCAAGTATCGCCTTGGATATGAATATATCACCAATTGACGCTGGGGTTATAACAAGCGCCTCCAGAGTTTTCTTCTGCTTCTCATCTATTAGCGATGTCGAAGGTAGCATCAGTCCGCCGAAGAATACGCCCATCAGTACCAGGAAAGGCAGCAGCCGCTCGTTCCAGGGAATACCGGTTTCTTCACCGAGGGTAACCGATTCTATCTCTACGGGAACTTCCTGACCGGCAAGTGCTCTTACCAGATCAGCTATTGTTACCGGTATTATGGTACGGTTCTTAGCTAGGCTTTCCCCCCAGATATAACCTTCGATTGTTACTGATTCTCCTTGCTTAACCGCATCGTCAAAGCTGGTGGGCAGGACAATACCAATATCTACAGAGCCGTTTTCGGTTGCCTGTTTCAGCTCGGAGGTGTTGTCATAGACCTTGGTAGTAATAGAATCCAGCTCCTGAATATTTAACACTAATTGAGAATCGCCCTTGTCATAGATGCCGAGCTTCGGTCTTTCGGAGAAGAGCGTGCCGAAGGCGAGGGTGGCTATCAGGGTGAAGCCGATGGGTGCGATAACAGCCCAGACAAACATAAAGCTCTTCGGTCCGTGTATGAATTCCTTGCCCAGAAGAACGGCAGTCCGCTTGATGTTCATTGGAACCTTCTCCTCAGTGCCATAATACCACACCATATTATAACAATGTTAAATCCGAATAATATCAACAAGTTTACCCAGTTTTCGCCCCAACTGGCGTTAAAATTAGACGCCCGGTGGACGGTATCTACCAGATAATATGAGGGTATGGCTTTAGCCCAGCCAGTGATGATGCCGGGGAACATCACGCCGAATGCCGGTATGGCATATATTAACAGTATGGTAACACCCCAGCCCATAGATGACAGCATATCTCTCGAAAGTGAGGCTACTAAAAAGCCAGTGCCGGTGAACATTGCGCTTCCCAGCAGCAGCATAGTTATAATTAACAGAGACTGCTGGTTAAGACCGCCGACGATCGCCATAAAAAGAACTCCCTGGACAAAGGCAAGACCGGTGCCCATAATGAGCTTGCCGGCGAATAGCTCGCGGGTGCTCATCGGGGTAATCAGCAGGGCTCTGATGGTGCCCTGTTCAACCTCTTCGCTGATGAGGCTGGCAAGCCCCATCATCTCAAACATTACCAGCACAATTACCAGCATAACCCGCAAACGATCCCGCGTCGGTATCTGGTTCCCCAGCATATCCGTGCCCAGAACTTCAGATGATATGTCTATTGCCAGTGTCTGCCCCGTTTGCAGATATGCCAGCTCTCTCACTGTCGTTTCGATGGCGTTGACAACCTCTTCAGTGGCGCTTGTGGAAAAATAGAGGGTTACCAGAGGCTTCTCACCAGAGGTAAATTTTTCCATGATATCCACCGGCAGCGATACGCCAGCGTGGTATATCCCTTCGGTTACCGCATCTTTGAGACTTTCGTCGGAATCGAAGGAAACGATGTTAAATCCCTCTTCTGTCTGTAGTACCTTGAAGGCGGGAGGCAGCACCGGAGCATATAGACCGATATCCAGCTCCTCGTCAACAGAGGAGGGCATAACGAAGTATATAATGAGGTAAAAGACTATACCCAAAAAAGTGATATAGGCATAGAAGCGGTTCCTGAAAAAAAGTGCAAAGTCCTTGGCTACCAGCGCACGTATAACGCTGAGGTTCATTCGGTAAGCCTCCGCCCGGTAATCTTTATAAAGATATCCTCTAGTGTAGCTTCCTCGCTGTGAATGGTAACCACCTTCTCTTTCTCGAAAAGCCCGCGTACGGCATCAGCCGTCTGCGGTGTATCAAGGTCGATTTCGCGGCTCTCCAGCCTACCGTCCTTACTACTAATCCTAGCTTTAAGAGCCCGCTTGCCGTACTGCTGCTTTAGGTTGTGCGGCGTATCCAGAGCTACGATTTTACCCTGGTTCATAAACGCCACTCTGTCCGAAAGCTTGTCGGCTTCCATCATATCGTGGGTGGTAAGGAATATGGTCGCACCCCGTTTCCGCTCTTCGAGGATGATATTGCGTATGGCTTCGGATGATGTCGGGTCGAGTCCGGCGGTCGGCTCATCGAGGAACAGAATTTGCGGCTGACTGACCAGTGAGCGGGCTACCATTAGGCGCTGCTTCATGCCCTTGGAGTAGTTTTCCACGCGGTCTTTCTCACGTCCGGCAAGTCCTACCCTTTTTAGAAGTGCGTAGCTATCGAAGTCCGTCACGCCGAAAAGACGTGCAAAAAGTTTGAGATTTTCTATAGCGCTCATTCTCTGATACAGATTCGTCTCTTCGAAGCAGACGCCGATTTCAGCCTGCACCCGCTCAACATTACGGGTAACGTCCATATCCAGCAGAGTCGCCTTTCCCTCTTTAGGTTTAAGCTGGCCGGTCAGAATCTTAACGGTGGTCGTCTTGCCAGCGCCGTTGGGTCCTAGGAAACCAAGAATCTCGCCCCTGGCAACGCTAAAGCTGATGTGATCGACGGCAACCAGATCGCCGTATAGATAGGTCAGGTTATCGGCAATAATAGCATTCTGCGCCATGTCAACTCCTTTCGGAATGGGTAACAGATTTTGACGGATATAATAACGCAACGTCTTGACATTGTCAATACTTTTTGTATAATATTAGTAAATATATTACAAAAAATGAATGGCTTCGAACTTAGAAAAGAGAGGAAAAGGGAGAGCATCCGGCACGCCGCTATGGAGCTTTTCGGTACCTACGGCTTCGGCAAGGTAAGCATTAAAGACATTGCCCGCAAAGCCGGCGTCTCACATGTTACCATCTACAACCACTTCAATAGCAAAGAGGAGCTGGTGAACGACGTCGTGCGAACGGAGATAGAGAGGCTGGTGGAAAAATCAAGGGAGATCATAGATAGTGAAAGCGATTTCCTGGAAAAGATGAATCTTATCCGTTTCAGTAAGGTAGGTCTTGCCAGCCGCTACAATGGCGAGGTAATGAAGGCAGCTATCAACAATTCGCCGGAAACATACGAATACATCGATAAGCTGTGGCGCGAAAAGATAAACAAGCTGCTGGTGGAGCTTATAGAGGAAGGCAGGCGGAAAGGCTACATTAGCTCTGATATATCACAGGAAGCTATGCTGCTGTACTTCGATATGATACGAGCCGGTGCTTTCGCCAGCGTTGAAACCCTCGACAGGATAAAAATTGATGCCAAGCTCGCCGATGACCTCAACCGCCTGTTCCTATATGGGCTGATAGACAAGAAAGACTGAGCTGAAGGGCGAATGGAGTTGGTAGCGCATACCGGATTCGAACCGGTGATCTCCTCCTTGAGAGGGAGGTGTCCTAGGCCGCTAGACGAATGCGCCCCGCATAAAAATCACCGCTATCTAATTGGTGTATAGCGGTCTGTAATATGGACTGATTATACACGTAAAAAGGCGCCTTTGCAAAATGGAAAGATATAACCCTGTTTGGAAGGGAACATTTGACATAAATACTGGTCGGGGTGAGAGGATTTGAACCTCCGACCACCTGAACCCCATTCAGGTGCGCTACCTGGCTGCGCTACACCCCGAAACCTTGCCTGAAGATATTAGCACAAGATAGCTTTGATAGCAATGCGCAATCCTGATGCCGAAATTATTTTAAAATACGTTTTCTGCTATAATTATCTTAAGCATGGCTTGGCTTAAGCAACGTTTGCATTCTTATAATAAAGTAATCAAGGGTAAGTATTCGCTATGGGAGTAAGGCAGATAAGGGTGGTTCCTGACGAGGTATTGAGGCAGAAGGCAAAGAAGGTGCCTGCCATTGACGCCTCTATCAAGCAGCTTATCAATGATATGATAATAACCATGCGGCAGGCGAACGGTGTCGGTCTGGCTGCGCCGCAGGTGGGAGTTTCGCTGCGGGTTATCGTTATCGAGATAACGGAAAACGAGCCGTTCGCCATAGTCAACCCGGCAGTGGTCAAGCGCTCCGGGGAGAGGATAGTCGTCGAGGGTTGTTTGAGCGTCCCCGGCTATCAGGGTGAGCTAAAGAGGTCGGAAAAGGTTATTGTAAAGGGGCTAGACAGGGAGGGGAAGAAGATGAGGATAAATGCAACCGAACTTTTAGCGCAGGCGCTGGAGCACGAAATCGATCACCTCGATGGCATATTATATACCGACCGCATAGGCAGCGAGGGTAAGCTGTACAAGATTGAGGAAGCCAGCAGCGCGACAGGGTTTTAACACTATGAGATATGATAGGTAATATAGTCGTTCAGTGCGATTTCGACGGCACCGTCACCGAAGAAGATATCAGCTTTCTGATACTGGATGCCTTTGCAGATGGCGACTGGAGGCAGCTACTTGGACAGTACCGGGAGGGGAAGATATCCGTCGGCTATTTCAACACAACAGCCTTTGCCATGGTCAAAGAGAACGAAGCAACATTGAAGAAATTCGTTGAGAGGAATTTCAATATAAGGGACGGCTTTGGCGAGATGGTAAAGTATTGCCAAAAGAGAAGCCTTCGGTTTGTTATAGTAAGCAACGGAATGGAATTTTACATAAGAATGATACTGGAACATATCGGACTTGACGATATAGAGGTAATTGCGGCGAAGGCTGACTTCAGAGACGATGGCATTAGAGCAAGTTATATCGGTCCGGGAGGCGACCGGCTGCAGGATGGATTCAAGAAAGAGTATGCCAGGCAGTTTCTGAATGACGGTTACCGTATGGTGTATATAGGTAACGGTGCCTCGGATGTGCCATCGGCAAGGCTGGCAAGCCATGTATTCGCCACCGGCGAGATGCTCGATTATTTTCGTAAGGAAGGCATTAGTTGTACCCCTTTTAGCGATTTCAAAGATGTGATAAAAGGGCTGGAGCTGCTGGAATAATAACTAGCCTCTTTACCCGAAAATCTTGCTGCCGATTCTAACGATGTTGGCTCCTTCTTCTATGGCGATTCTATAGGAGTTGGTCATACCCATCGATAGATACTTCATCTCGACACGCGGCAGATCGAGCGACTTTATCGACTCAAATACTTTTCTGGTTTCAATAAAATACTGCCTGGAATCTTCCGGATTGCCGAAGCGTGGACCCATCGTCATCAAGCCTGACACTTTAATATGTTTAAACTGTGCGATTTCCCTTATCAAGCTTTCAGCTTCTTCCGGCAGGATACCCGACTTTTGAGGCTCCCGCCCGCTGTTTATCTCAACGAGGACCGGCATAGTCCTGCCCAGACGGGCGCACCATTTATCGATTTCACGGGCAATGCGGATGGAGTCGATGGTCTCTATCATATCGAATAGCCTGACTGCCTTCCTGACCTTATTGGTCTGTAAATGACCTATGAAATGCCATTCTGCCCTATCACCCACCAGTTCGCGTGCCGCCTCAGCTTCCTGGACATAGTTTTCGCCGATAATCCTTACCCCGGCGTCTATGGCTTCCATCATTTTTGCCGGGGATACGGTTTTGGCGGCGGCTACCAGCTGCACGCCCTCGGGTATCTCATTCAGTATTATGGCAACGTTTTCCTTTATAGTCATAGCTTGTTACCGCATTGAGGACAGTAGACCATTCCCTTTCCTACCTCATTTTCGCAGTGGGGGCAGCGGCTTTTTACGGCTTTTCTTCCACGCCGCTTGCCACTACCTCCGATAAGCTCTTTCAATTTACCACTACGCTTGAGGGATCTAAGCTCCTTTTCACTGATTATGCTTTCGGCTATTTTCGGTTTAAGCTCGGCTTCAACCTGGAAGCTCTGCCGGCATTCACTGCAGGTTATAATCTGGCGGTTGGAAAGCTGGAATGTAGGTACAAAGTACAGGGTGAGTTTCCTCCGCTCCTGTTCGACGGAGAAAATCCCGAGCACTCTGCACGCCGGGCATTTCATAATGATATAACCCAGAGGGTCGTAATAGTCTTTGTTGCCGAATAGAATAACCAATCACCACCCCCCGGTGTTATTATTAGATAATTTTTATAAATAAACCCTTGCTTTTAATCAACTGTTAGCTGGTTACTTCACCGATTAACGATTTTAGGTCATCGATAGGAATGGCAAAGTTAAGGTTTGTTATTCCTTCACCTACGTAGTCATCTGTAAAACCCCAGGTATTTATACCGATAACCTCTCCTCTAAGGTTAATCAATGGCCCCCCGCTATTTCCGTGATTTACCGTTGCATCGGTCTGTATCCATTCATTACCCCATAAATTTCGGACAGCTGATACTATACCTGTTGTAACCGTAACTCTTCCGGGAAGACCAAGCGGATATCCAATAGCGACCACTTCCTCGCCAATGGTAACATCATCCGATACACCTATTTTAGCTGTTGGGAAATTGCTGTAGGGAGTATCAATCTTAATCAATGCTGCATCAAAATAGAGAGAATACCAGTAGGTTTCAGCTGCATCATATACAGTCCCGTCCATTGTCTCGACTATAGCCCATTCGGCATCCTCTAACACGTGCAGATTGGTTAGTACCCAGCCGTCATTTGTGACGATCACGCCAGAACCGGAGTATAGGTTGGTTTCAATGTAAACCACAGATGGCTCTACCATCGTCACAATATCCATCACGGCGCGGTTGTGGGCTTCTAGGGCGGAGATATCATTTTGTATTGTGGAGACATCTCCCGACAGTGACGATACCTCGCCACTGATTGCCGATACGTTATCCTCTACTCCGGATACCTTATTGTCCAGGGAAGTAAGATCGCCTTCCAATGAGGAAACATCACCCTCCAGGGAAGTAAGATCGCCTTCCAATGAGGAAACATCACCCTCCAGGGAAGTAAGATCGCCTTGCATTGCGGAGAAATGACCCTCCAGCATTGAAACACCGTTTTCCAGAAGAACTACGTCTCCTTCGAGGGTATCAAAATCTCCCTCCAGAACCGATATCCGGGATTGGGCGTCCTTAAGATCGCTATTCGCCTGAAAATAAAGAACCCCATTGGCGACGACACCTACGGTAAGGATTACGGCAACAGTAATAGAAATCCACTTGTTCATTCTGCTATCCTCCTTTTACAATTGGATTATTATAACCGCCACTTGCATACGAAAGCTTTTCGGCACATAATGTATACCCCGTGGCTATTATTGTCAACAAGACCAGTGATAAAAACAACTTGAGATAGCACTGATGTGATGTTATATTATATTAAGATTTTGCTGGTTTTGCGGGGAAGTGTCGGAACTGGCAGACGAGCATGACTTAGGATCATGTGCTGAAAGGCGTAGGGGTTCGAGTCCCCTCTTCCCCAGTAAAACGAAACGCAAAATAACGATATTTATCAAACGATAATAAGTTAAACTGGTATTGACATAGAAGCCCGTTGAGTGTAAGCTTCAATCAGTGGTGTGGGTCTACATAACCTCTTAATTTATAATTGTACGTAACTAGATGTATTAAATTAAAAGTATTTATAATATTTCCTCCTAAGGAAATATTGGTCATTAACAGAACAATCAATATAGGGAGGATTAAGAAATGGTTGATAAGCAGGGTAAAACCACTGAAGAAAAAGAACCAGAGCAACCGTCACCTAAAATTTTAACGAAGCCATTACCAGTAATACTTGATGAGATGGAGTTCAATATCCGAGCGGCTGCCGAAGCAGCCAGAAGAGCGGAAGAAGCCGCAAGGATAGCTACCACAGCATCTAGCGAAGCTGAGAAAAGGGCGGAGGAAGCAAGAAAGGCAGGGGAAACGGCAGCAAAGGAGGCTACCGCTGCAGCTGCCGAAGCAGCCGCCAGGGCAGTGGAAAAAGCAAATGCAGCCATAAGAGCATCAGAAAAGGCAGCTGCCGAAGCAGAAAAAGCGGATAAAGCGGCAAGAGAAGCCGCCGAAGCGGCAACCAGATCGGCGGAGGAGGCTGCCGCCCGTGCCGAAGAAGCGGCAGTAAGAGCGGAGGAAACGGCACAGGCGGCGAAGTATGCTTCAGAAGAAGCTACGGAGAAAGCAGAAGAGGTAGCACTTGCCGCCAGGGAAGCTGCTATGGCTACAACAAAAGCAGCCGAAGAAGCGGCATTAAGAGCCGAAGAAGCGGCTATTTCCGCTAGAGGGGTGGTGGAGCGCTCCATAGAAGCTACCGAAGATGCCGCAAAACAGGCGGTAAAAACGACAAAAAAGGCTCAAGGAGCTGCGTCAGAAGCAGCAGAAAAGATGACTTTTGAATCGGCTAAAAAAGCCGATGAAGCCGGCAGGGAAGCAAAGAAAGCAGCAGCCAATGCCTTTCGACTGGCTGAAGAGACCGCTCGCAAGGGCGAGCTTGCCGATATGGCAGGGGATGAAGCTATCGAAGCGGCAACCAAGGTATCGGGAGTGCTAGCGGAGAGAGTAGACGAAGCCGGTAAAGACGCAAAAGAAGCGGCAACAAAGGCGTCCAGTGTCGCTGAGGATACCATTAATAAAGCAAGCCAGGCTGATATAGCTGGAGACGAAGCACTGGCAGCAGCTTTGAAAGCAATTGCCGAGCAGACCGCCGGAAAGGCTACGGAATCAGCAATTTCTGCCAAGGAAGCGGCAGCGAAAGCAATTGAGGATGCCATTGCCGCCGCCAAAGTAGCAGAAGAGAAAATGAAGCTGGCCAAGGAAGCGGCAGCGGAAGCCGACGAAAAGAAGACTGTTGAGGCAGCAAGAAAAGCCGATGAAGCCGGCAGGGAAGCCAAAAAAGCAGCAGCTATCGCCGCCAGGCTGGCACAGGAAGCTGCCAGAAAGGGCGAGCTTGCCGGCATAGCTGGTAGTGAAGCACTGGAAGCGGCGGCCGGTGTTACCGGTAAATCTGCTGAAGCAGCGGAGAAAGCCGGCAGGGAAGCCAGAGATATAGCAGCAACCGCTGCTAAAATTGCTGGTGAATCAGCCGATAAAGCAGAAAAAGCCGACCTTGCCGGAGACGAGGCAATGGCGGCAGCGATTGCTGCTGCCGGTGCGCAGGCTATCGCCAAAGCAGAGGAAGCCGAAAGGGCAGCAAGATTAGCCGCCGCACGTGCCGAGGAAATGGCAAGGGCTAAAGCCGAAGAAGCACAGAGGGCGGCACAGGAAGCGGCAGCGCGGGCCGAAGAGATAGCCAGGACGGCACAGGCGGCAGCTGATGCGGCGCTGGCTAAAGCCGAAGAAGCTCTGGTTAAAAAGATAGTAAGGAAACTTACCCAATCAGAGTGGGTGATATACGGAATAATAGTTATCCTGGCTGTTGTGTTCGGATCGGTACTTCTGGCGGTGGCTGTGGTCGGAGGATTGTAGAAGACAGCTGGCAGCTAAAATAGGGATACATAATGTAATAGGTACCAGCCGTTGGCTTTGTGGTTTGATATTATAGCTGACGGCTGGTATAATTTAAAATAATGGATGTCAACTAGACAACCTCTCGTACCCGTACCGGGGGAGAGGTTTTTTAGTGAAATCAAGGAAATTATGGTTCCCGCAAAAGAAGATAAGACGAAAGAAGAAAAACTGGAAATGATGCGCCATTCAGCAGCTCACATCATGGCTGAGGCAGTGCTATCCATATTCCCGAATGCCAGGTTTGGTATCGGGCCGGCTATTGACGATGGCTTCTACTACGACTTCGAGCTGCCGTGTCCTTTAACAACTGATGACCTACCGGTTATCGCTTCCAGAATGGATGAAATAATAACCAAAGATTTACCCTTTCTAAGGGATGAAATATCGAAAGACGAAGCGAAGAAAATATTTAAAGACCAGCCTTACAAGATGGAGCTTATCGAAGAGATAGAAGAAGACAAGGTCAGTATCTACAGACAGGGTGAATTTACCGATCTGTGCCGGGGACCACACGTCAAGACCACCGGAGAGATTCCCAGGGACGCCTTAAGACTGGATAAGATAGCCGGTGCTTATTGGAAAGGGTCTGAAAAGAATCCGATGCTCCAGAGAATCTATGGATTGCTGTTCACTTCCAGGCAGGAGCTAAACGAGTATATGGAAAAGCAGGAGGAAATTAAGAAAAGAGACCATAGAAAAATAGGCAAGGACCTTGACCTGTTCGTGTTCTCGGATTTAGTGGGCAAAGGGTTACCTCTATTTACGGAGAAAGGCTCTATAATAAGAAGGGAGCTGGAGTGTTTTGTAGTCGACGAGGAAATCAAAAGGGGTTATAAGCACGTATATACGCCAGACCTGGCGAAAATAGAACTATATGAAACCTCCGGTCATTACCCCTACTATAAAGACACGATGTATCCGGTGATGAAGGTAGAAGAAGAGGAGTTGATGCTTAGACCTATGACCTGCCCGCATCACTTTGAGCTATACGCCAGCAAACCCAGGTCTTACAGAGAGCTCCCGTTCAGGATTGCGGAGCTTGCAAAGCAGTTCCGGTATGAGAAGTCGGGGGAGCTTACCGGGCTGATGAGGGTGCGGAGTTTTTGTCTGGCTGATTCGCATATTATTTGCAAGCCGGAACAGGCTATGGGTGAAGTAAATACCGTGTTGGATTTAATCGAATATGTAACGGCGACTTTAGGACTGGATACCGGTGACAATTACCGCTACCGGTTATCCCTGGGCGATCGGAAAGATAGCACCAAATACTATAAAGATGAACAGTCATGGGATTTTGCAGAAGAACTGCTGCGAAGGGTTTTAACACAGAGGAAAGCCAACTTTTTCGAAGCCGAAAGAGAAGCCGCTTTTTACGGTCCTAAAATCGATATCCAGATGAAAAGCTTTGCCGGTAAAGAAGATACAGTATTTACAGTCCAGTATGATTTTGTGATGCCAAAGCGCTTCAAGCTGACCTATATAGACAAAGACCAGAAGGAAAAGGAGCCGATCGTTATTCACCGGTCTTCTATCGGCGCCATAGAAAGAACAATGGCTTTTCTTATAGAGCGCTACTGTGGCGCTTTCCCTGTATGGCTGTCTCCGGTGCAGGTAAGTATCATACCGGTGGCTGACCGACATACTGATTACGCAACTAAACTGAT
>DUFE01000044.1 GCA_011170385.1 Dehalococcoidia bacterium
ATATGCATCACCGGCTCGCTGTTCATCGTCGGCGAGGCACTGGAATGCCTTGGTCGACCTGTTTAACGCCATACGGCATTCGGCGGGGTTATGGGTTGGGGATCTTCGTTTGCCGATACCGATGAAATCTCGAAAGCTTCAGACGGGGTTAGCTCGGCAGTGCGCAGCCGCAGGTATATTTTCACCCAGTTTGTTGCTCCATCCACCGCCTGCCAGCGTATCCCCATTTCCCAGTTCTCTGAGAAAAACAGGTAGTATCTTATGGAATCCTGGGTGGTGGGGTATATCACAGCCCCCGTCCACTCGGTTTCTCCGGTTATGTCAAGGTCGGGGTAGTTTTCCTCCAGCCAGGGGATAAACCGGTCACGTAGCTCGGTGGCTTTGACAGCCAGCTCCCCTACAATCAAAGGTCTTTCCTGGACGGTCAGGGTGACGAACTCCGTTTCCGTTATCTCGCCTCGTTTGCCTTCTATCGTTACTGTCAGCGGTTGCCCGATACTGGTTTCGTCCGGGATGACGACGACTTCGGAGACAGATCCAGGGGCTATTTCTTTGGGGCCGACGGTTACGGCGGCGCCAGTGGCGGTCGCCGAAATAGAGACCAGGGCGGATTCGCCGCCCGTTTCCTCTTCATCGCTAACGGTGACCAGGAAGACACAGCTTTGGCCGACTATCGTATCCTCCATAATAACCGGGGTAACGTCTATGGAAAAGGGTACCTTCGTCGGGTTTATCGAGGTTTCGGTTTCCTCGCCATCGCAGGCGGCGAGCGCCGGCATCATAGCCAGCAGCCCGACCAGTAAAAACAAAAATATATATCGGTACTTCATCTCACCAGTCTTCTGCCAGGAGCCTAGAGAGCGGCTTCAAAACGGGTGCTTAAGGCTTCCTCGGGCAGCATGTTGACCAGGATTTTCTCAAGAGCCATGGTGTGGCTGCATATACCCCAACTGGCAAAGAAGTGGCAGGAGCAGTGCCAGCCGCCGTCCCGGTATCCTGTTACGTGGATATCGTTTTCACCGCGAAACTGCACCGAGAACTCGTTGAACGTAATCCGCTCCAGCTCTTGAGAGTAGCGCTTTGCTTTTTCTATCTTCCCGATCAAACTTGACTGCATACGGCATCCTCCTTAACCTAAAAAAGCACCGGGTAATCTATGCCGATGCCTTTCTTTTCCGGGTTATCGCCGAGGCTGTTATGATCATATCGACTGCCTCCAGTAATTATATTATAATTTTACACCCTTTTCAGCGGCAAGTCCATAAAAATAAGCCTTTTAAAGTGAAGTTTATAAAACCGGGTGTTGTCGCAGATGATGAGGATTGCCCGGGCTGAACCGTTAGGCTAGAATGTGACGGTGACTTTTTTAATACATAGGAAAGGAGTACTGAATTGAAGGCGCTGCTACAACGGGTAACCAAAGGCAGTGTCAGCATCGTCGGTGAGGAGGTCGGCAGGATAGGCAGGGGGCTGGTGGTCTTTGTCGGCGTGGCTGACAGCGACGGGGAAAAAGATATCGAATACCTGGTGCAGAAAATGGTCAACCTGCGAATATTCGGCGACGATGCCGGTAGATTCAACCTCTCGGTTCTGGACATCGGCGGCGAACTGCTTCTGGTAAGCCAGTTCACTCTGATGGCGGATACCAGAAGGGGACGCCGCCCCGGCTTCACCAATGCAGCGCCGCCGGAGCAGGCGGAAGAGCTGTTTGGGGAGTTCGTCCGCCAGGCACGCGCCACAGGGCTGAAGGTGGAAACGGGGCGTTTTCAGGAGTATATGCAGGTGGAAATTCATAACGATGGACCCGTTACCATCCTGCTGGATAGCAAAGATAAATTCCGGTAGCTGGAGTTCGGTCTGTCCTTAAGATAGTATTCAGGGGATATGTTATCGTAAAAATTGTAATTTTATATGCAGATGCAAGGGGTTGCAATTGCCAACGCTCTATGATACAATCATTCAGTCTGGTAAAGGATTGGATTAATGGTTAAAACCGGAGAAACGGTAAAGAAACTAAGCCGAAAGGGCTACCGCCTGACGCCGCAGCGGTTGATGATTCTGGAAGCGGTCGACGGGGCGGACGACCATATCAGCGCTGAGGAGATATATGCGCAGGTCTGCGATCAGTATCCGAACCTGAATATATCCACGGTCTACCGAACGCTGGAGCTGCTAAAAGAGCTGGAGCTGGTAACGGAAACTGACCTCGGCGACGGGCGGGTGCGCTACCACAACATAAAGAAGGGGCACCATCACCACCTCGTTTGCCATAGGTGTGGCAATATCATAGATATGGATGAAGCGGTGCTGTCGCCGCTCAAGGCGGCTCTGTTGATGCAATACGGTTTTAATGCCGAATTGAGACACTTAGCTATTTTCGGGTTGTGTAAGGAATGCAAATAAACTTCTTCTTTTTTATCATGTAGTGCAAACATTTGCAATTGCACAATAATGCTTTAAGGCGGTTTGTTGATATGGGTCACGATGATAGAGAGAAGATCCGCACCTTGTTGAGCTACTGGATCGAGCATAATAAAGAGCACGGCGAGGAGATTACGGAGTGGGCGGAGAAGGCACGAGCGCTGGGAAAGGATGAAGCCTATGAGCGGATGCTCAAGGCGGTTCAGGAAATGCACGAAGCCGATGAACTGCTGGCTCAAGCCCTTAAAAAGCTGAAGTGAGGAGCTGGGAGATGTGTTTGTCAAAGGTATATATCAACGAAGATGTTAAAAAGGAGCCCTTGATGCAGGAAGTCATTTCTTTGGAGGCTACCGATGATGGCAGGCTTCTGTTGAAAACGATTTTCGGGCAGCAGAGGGAGATACGGGCTGAAATTAAAAAGATAGATTTTCAGAACGGCAGCATCTTATTGAAAAACATGCAGTAGGAGGGAGCATCAATGCATATTCCGGACGGTTTTTTGAACACGGCTACGGTAGTAACCACCGGCGTCGTCTCGGCGGGCGGAATCGCCAATGCAGTGCGGATAGCCAATAAGAAGCTCGGCGAAAGGCACATCCCGATGATGGGCATACTGGCGGCATTCATCTTCGCTGCCCAGATGCTTAATTTCCCGGTTGCCGGCGGCACTTCGGGGCATGTTATCGGCGCCGCTCTGGTGGCAATCTTGCTGGGTCCCTGGGCGGCGGTCATCATAATGAGCGTGGTGCTCATCGCCCAGAGCCTTATCTTTCAGGACGGCGGCCTGCTGGCGCTGGGGGCTAACATATTCAACATGGGCGTGGTCGCCGGTTTCGGGGCTTATTACATCTACCGCCTGATGGGCACGCTATTGGGGGACAGCAACCGCTCCAGGTTGGTATCAGGCTTCGTCGCCGCCTGGTCTTCAGTGCTTCTGGCTTCTATCGCCTGCGCCATAGAGCTGGCGGTTTCGGGGACATCACCGCTTTCAGTGGTGCTGCCAGCGATGGCGGGCGTTCACGCCCTTATCGGCATCGGCGAGGGACTGATTACTGTTGCTGTTGTCAGCGTTGTGATGTCTACCAGGGCTGACCTGCTTAAATTACAGAGGATTTAAAGGAATTTGATTATGGGAAATAAAAAGTGGTGGTTAATAGCACTGGTATTCTGCCTGCTCCTGGCGACCATATCCCCGCTGGCTTCGTCCTCGCCCGATGGGCTGGAGAAGGTCGCCGAGGACAAGGGATTCATCGGAGCCGCCGGTGACGCACCATTCGAGATTATCGCTGACTACGTTTTCCCCGGTATAGAAAACGAGGCGGTAGCCACCATCCTCGCCGGCTGGATAGGCACGTTGTTGCTCTTCGGTATAGCCTACGTCATTGCCTGGCTGGTAAGGTCGAGGGGAGAAAAAGCCGCCGCACGATAGATAAACACGGGTCTGGCATATGAAGCACAGCTTTCTCGACCAATATAGCGACCGCGACAGCATAATCCACCGGCTTGACCCGCGCGGCAAGCTGGTGGTTACCACTGCTTTTATAGCGGCGGTGGTCATGACCCCATTCGGCAGCTGGCTGGCGTATGGATTGTATTTTATCGTTATCGCTGCGCTCATTGCCCTGTCACGGCTGCCGGTGAGCCACTTCATCAAGCGTTCACTGGTTATCATACCCTTCGTATTACTGGTGGCTGCCTTTGTCCCCTTCTTCAAGGAGGGAGAAGTAGCCGGCAGCTACAATTTATGGCTGTGGAATATATCGGTGACGCACAGCGGGCTCCAGGTGTTGTATAACATCATGATAAAGGCTTGGCTATCCATCCTGTGCCTGATTCTGCTGACCTCGACCACTAGCTTTAATAACATACTCAAAGGGCTGGAGCAGTTGAAGATGCCCAAGGTGATAGTGATGATCATGTCATTTATGTACCGCTATATCTTCCTCCTGACGGACGAAGTCCTGCGGATGAAGCAGGCCAGGGACAGCCGCAACTTCGGCGGCGGCAGGAAGCTGTGGCAGATAGGCACCGTGGGCAGTATGATCGGCACGCTATTTATCCGTAGCTACGAGCGCGGCGAAAGGGTCTACGCCTCCATGGTGGCACGCGGCTTCGACGGGCACGCCCGAACGCTGGGGCAACTGCAATTCAGCCGGAGGGATGCGCTTTTTATCGCCGTACTGGGTACGGTGCTGGTTTCAATCAGCCTGATCAACCTTGTTTATTGAAGAGACGATGACGGAAGAAATAGTAACTATAAAAGACCTTTCCTTCGGCTACCCGGACGGGCGGCAGGCACTTAACGACGTCAGCCTGACCATATACCGGGGAGAATCGGTGGCGCTGGTTGGCCCTAACGGGGCGGGCAAATCTACGCTGATACTGCACTTAAACGGCGTGCTGCGGAGCAACGGCAGCATAAGGTTGCTGGGCAAGCCCATCGATGACAAGAACCTTAAATGGATTCGCAGTAAGGTGGGGCTGGTGTTCCAGAATCCGGACGACCAGCTCTTTTCACCCACCGTGTTCGACGATGTCGCCTTCGGGCCTATCAACATGGGTTATAGCGATGAAGAGGTGAGGCAATCGGTGAACCATGCGCTGGAGATGGTTGGCATGGAAGGTTTCGAGAAGCGCTCGCCACACCACTTGAGTATCGGTGAGAAGAAGAGGGTTGCCATAGCCACGGTGCTGTCGATGTCGCCGGAGATACTGGTAATCGACGAGCCATCCTCTAACCTGGACCCGCGCGGCAAGTGGGACTTAATCGAGGTGCTAAAGAGCCTGCCAGTGACCAGGGTGATAGTCTCTCACGACCTGGAGCTGGTGGAAGCTCTCTGCCAGCGGACAGTCATCCTTGACCGTGGTCAGGTAGCCGCCGACGGCTTGACTATAGACATACTGGCTAATAAAAAGATGCTGTCCAAGCATGGTTTGGCGATAGCGGGGTAGGGATTAAGGTATTTACCCCTTTGGCATCTAATCCTTTGTTGCCGACCAGACCAGAGCTACCACCCAGCCGAAAAAAGACCATCCCAGGAAAAAGTTGAGCAGGAAAATGGCAAGTGTATTGCGCTTTTTTGCTACCAGTGCAATTATGGTTGGCAAGAAGTAAAGGGCCAGGAGTAAAAGAAAAACGAGGATGCCTATAAAGCTGCCGAACAGGAATTCAATAAATTCCAAAGGTCTCTCCTTAATTATATGATTATATACGCTTTATCGGATTTTACCACCAGTTGAAGCCTTTGGCTACTACCCTATTTTCATCCATAGTCTGTCGCCGTCGGTGAAGAACTCTATGGTGCCGTCTTTATCAGTGCGATAAATATTTCCGGTGCCGATTTTTTCTCCTAGCCTCCCCAGCACGTCGGGGTGGGGGTGACCGTAGATGTCGGGTTCAGCGGAGATAACGGCTATCTGCGGGCTGGCGACATCCAGGAACCAGGCGGTGGTGGAGGTGGCGGAGCCGTGGTGGGCTACTTTACACACGGTGCATTGAGGGATGATCCTCTGGGCGGTAAGCTGCAGCTCCGCCTG